>NZ_SZZV01000017.1:0-131042 GCF_009829935.1 Pantoea sp. Seng
CGTTCTGCGTTCTGCGTTCTGCGTTCTGCGTTCTGCGTTCTGCGTTCTGCGTTCTGCGTTCTGCGTTCTGCGTTCTGCGTTCTGCGTTCTGCGTTCTGCAGGTTAGAGCATAAAGGATGAAAGGTGAAAGTGTATTGCGGGCCAGCGAATTAGCCAGCCCGCAAACGGTTACTGCTCCATCGAGTAGCGCGTCATCGGCGCTACATCTTTGATCAGCCCGTTGGCTTTCATATATTCACCAAACGCCTGATACCTTGCTTTATCAAAGGTGGCGCTGTGCCCATCAAACAGCGGCAATGTCGCTTCCCAGGCCTGATGATTGAGTTTGGTGTTCAGCTCAGGATACTGCTTAATAAACGCCTTCCAGGCTTCTTCCGGATGCGCACGCAACCACACCACACCCGCGTCCAGACCGCGTAAGAATGCCGGAATACGCTTGTCCTGGGCGGCGCTCTTGTTGTTCGCCAGAATGATCAGCTCATCATAAGCGGGCACACCATAATCTTCGGGTTTGAACACCACCGGCTTAGCGCCCTTATCCTGGAGATCGATCAGCTCGTAATTGCGGAAAATGGTCATCGCGCCATCGATTTTGTGCGTCAGCAGCGCCGAAGTGGAATCCATATTCAGGCTAATTAATTTCACCGAATTGACATCCACGCCCTGCGATTTCAGCATATTGCGGATCGCCACATCTTCCGATCCTGGCACCGCGTAACCCAGCGTTTTACCCGCTAAATCTTTGAGCGAATGGATATCGCTGGACACGGTGGTCAGCGTATTCAGCGGCTGACCAATCAGCGTGCCGACGCGGATTACCGGAACGTCCTTTTCCACCAGCGTGTAAAGCTGCGGCTGGTAGCTGATTGCCAGATCGGCCTTGCCTGCCGCCAGCAGCAGCGGCACCGACGCCGAATCAGCCGGGGCGATCATCTCGACATCCAGCCCTTCCTTCTTGAAAGCGCCGCTGTACTGCGCGGCAAAAATGGCTGCATGGTTAGGGTTCACAAACCAGTCGAGCAGCAGGCGAACTTTTTGTTCGGCGTGCGCGCTGGTGGTCGCCAGCAGCAGCAAAGCGGTAATCGCGTTACGTAGGGTGTTCAAGGGACGTCCTTATGTTGAGTGCCAGAGGAATTTTTTACGCAGCAATGCGACGCCGCCGGAGAGCAGCAGCGCCAGCATCAATAACAGCAACAAAGCAGCAAAGCTGGTGGCCGTTTCCAGCCGGGCGTTGGATTGCATCATCAGATAGCCCAGCCCTTTGCTGGCACCGACCCATTCGCCAATCACCACCCCAATCGGGGCCAGCACCACCGCCATCTGCAAACCGGAAAAGAACTGCGGGAGCGCTGCGGGCCAGCGCACGTGCCAGAAAATCCGCGCACGTGAAGGATTCAGCGTGCCCGCCAGTTCCAGCCAGCCGGAGGGCGTACGGCACAGGCCATCAAATAGCGACAGACACAGCGGGAAGAAAACGATTAACGCCGCGACTACCACCTTGGAGGCGATGCCAAATCCCAGCCACAACACCAGCAGTGGCGCCAGCGCAAACACCGGAATCGCCTGGCTGGCGGTCACGAGCGGAAACAGCACGCGACGCAGCGTCTGGCTGCCTGCCATCAGGACCGCCAGCGTCACGCCCGTCCCAACGCCCAGCAGCAGCGCCAGCACAATCTCTGCCAGGGTAAACAGCGCGTGATGCGCCAGCAGCTGGCGATGCAGCCATAACGCCTCCAACACCGCCAGTGGCGAAGGCAGCAAAAAGTCAGGCACGCCATGCTGCCGCGCCAGCAGCCAGCCACACAGCAGCACCGAGATCAGATAGATCGCGCTAAACAGTTTTTTCATCTTGATTCAGTCGGGAAAAGAGTTCGCCCTGCGCCTGTAGCAGGCGAGGATCATCAAGGGATCGGGGAGCATCACCCGCAGGCACCGGCCAGCTTTCAACCGCTAACGGCTGGCCATGCAACAGCACGATGTCATCGGCCATACGGCAGGCTTCAAGCGGATCGTGCGTAACCAGCAGCACCGTTTTGCCCTTGAGCAGCATGGCAGTCAGGGTTTGCAGACTGAGTTTGGTCATCACATCCAGCGTGGCGAAGGGCTCATCCATCAGCACCACTTCGCGTTGGGCATACAGTGTACGTGCCAGTGCCACACGCTGCCGCATCCCGCCTGAAAGCTTATCCGGTGAGGCTTGCGCCACCTCACTCAGCTTCACCTGCTTAAGCAGCGCCAACGCACGCGCGCGGTCCGGTTTTTCACCGTTGAGCCGAGCGGAAAGCATCACGTTTTCCAGCACCGTCAGCCACGGATACAACAGATCCTGTTGCCCCATCCACGCCACTTTGCCCGGTAAGCCACTGATTTCGCCCTGTTGTGGCTGCAACAAACCTGCCACCAGCCGCAATAAGGTGCTTTTCCCAATGCCGCTACGCCCTAATAGCACCGTGGTTTTACCGCCGCGCAGTTGCAGATTGAGTTGCTGGCACAGCGCCTGTTCGCCCCAGCTAAAGGTGATGTCATTAAATCCGATCGGATTCATAGTCGCTTTGCCGCCAACATTGCCAGACGGGTAAACCCTCGCGCTTCCAACACCGAGGCCGCCTGCGCCGCGCGAATGCCGCTGGCACATACCAGCACGATGCGCCGATCCTGCGGCGGCTGCCAATCGACTAGGGCGTGCGGCAGAATGCGTTCGACAATGTTCGCTACACTGACGGGGGCTTCTTCCACACTGCGCAACTCGACAATGCAATCATCTTTCGTCAGCAGTTGCTCATCGATAAAGGGCACGCTGTTTTCTGGCTCTTCCGCGCCGTCAAAACGAAATGCGCGCATATGCCAGTTGATGAAGTCACAGTTGATCACACTGCCGAGGGGTGAAGGTTGCAGATCCAACAGCACGCTGAGTGCCATCTGCGCCTGCATTGCACCCAAAGTCGCCACTGCCGGCCCCATTACCCCAGCAGTGTTGCAGTTGGCTGCAGAGGCGGGTAAGCGTGGAAACAGCGCCCGATAGCTCGGCGCGCTTCCGCAGAACCCGCCGACATAGCCCTGACGGCCTAATACTGATGCGCTGATCAAAGGAATCTGCGCTGCCAGACAGGCATCAGAGAGTTGATAGGTCACCGCGAAGTTATCAGCGGCATCAATCACCAGATCGATATCCGTCAGCAGGTGCGGCAGATCGCTGGCGCCGATAGCCCGTGGCACCACCTCGATCTGCACCTCGGGATTACGTTGCACCAGCGCCTGTTGCGCCCGTGCTGCCTTGCCGTGACCGATGTCCTGCATCGTAAACAGCGTCTGGCGATGTAGATTGTGTAAGGCCACTTGATCGTCGTCACACAGGCGGATAAAACCGACGCCTGCGCCAACCAGCTGCGGCAGTAATGTAGCGCCCAACCCGCCTGCCCCCACCACCAGGACGCGCGCATCCGCCAGCTTTTGCTGACCTTCGACACCGATTTCCGGCAGCATCATCTGCCGTTGATAGCGATCCATGGTGGCTCCTTAACTCAAACTCGCCAGACCGAAGATCGGTGTTGAAGCTGCCGCCATATCGCGCTTCTCCATCAAACCAGCACTGCGTGCGGCCTGTCCCGCTTCAATCGCCAGACGGAACCCGTTCGCCATGCCAACCGGATCGCCGGCTTTCGCCACGGCAGTATTGAGCAGGATGCCATCGAAGCCCATCTCCATCGCCTGCGCGGCCTGTGATGGCGCACCGATGCCTGCATCAATTATCAACGGGATGTCGCTGAACCATGCCCGCATCGCGCGTAATCCTTCAATGTTGCGCAGGCCCTGCCCGGAACCGATCGGCGCACCCCACGGCATCAGCAGTTCACAACCGGCTTCCAGCAGCTTCTCACCGACGATCAAATCTTCGGTGGTGTACGGGAAGACCTGAAAACCATCCGCACACAGGATGCGTGCCGCTTCAACCAGCGCAAAAGGATCGGGTTGGAGCGTGTCGGCATGACCAATTACCTCCAGTTTGATCCACGAGGTATTAAACAGCTCGCGCGCCATCTGCGCGGTGGTTACCGCCTCTTTCACCGTGTGGCAGCCTGCGGTATTCGGTAGCACGCGAATGTCCAGCCCGGTCAGCATCTCGCGAAAAGCCGCACCCGCCGCGCCTTCACGACGCAAACTCACAGTGATGATTTCCGTGCCAGAGGCGGCAATGGCCTGTTGCAGAATCGCCGGTGATGGATAGCCCGCGGTGCCAAGCAGAAAACGTGACTGGGGAGTGAAATCGTAAAACATGTTTCAACCTCCCTGCATCGGGGACAAGACTTCCAACTGACAGCCCTCTTCCAGCTGCTGGCTGCTGTACTGACTTTTAGGTACAAAGTTGCCGTTGAAAGCGCTGGCAACGCAGGCGGCATCAATTTGCTGCTCGATCAGCAATTCGCTGAGCGTGCTGGCCTCAGTGCGGATCGCCCGGCCGTTAAGCTGAATATTCATAGGATTGTTCCCCGAAAAGGCGCTGCATCAGTTGTTCTGCCATCATTGGCGCCAGCAGAAAACCGTGGCGATACATGCCGTTAAGATAGTAAGTGTCGTTTTGATAATGGATTTCCGGCAGGTTGGCCGGATAAGCAGGACGTAAACCGCTGCCGCTTTCCACCACGCGGGCTTCGGCAAGAGCAGGATGAATGGCGTATGCCGCGCTGAGCAGTTCCATCAAGGCGCGTGCGCTGATCGCGCTGTCATCGTCACTTTCCACCATCGTGGCACCCAGCATGAAATGGCCGTTACTGCGCGGCACCAGATAGCACGGAAAGCGCGGATGCAACAGACGAATCGGACGCGAGAACTGCACCTCTTCGCTGTGCAGAATCACCATCTCGCCACGCACCGCACGCAGACGCGGAAGGTCGGCTTTGGCATGCATGCCACGACAATCAATCACCCGACCCGAAGGGTGTTGTGCATCAAAACGCACGCCGCGCTGTAACAGCTTTTCGCGCATTTCGGTGAGCGCCAGGCGCGGGTCGAGATGCGCCTCCTCGGCAAAAAACAGCCCACGCGCAAAACGCCCGGCCAGCAGAGGTTCAAGCTCACCGGGATCGACCCATTGGTGCTGTTCGGTCATGCGTGCGAAGCGAGTCAGTTCCTGGCTATCGCGCGGTGGCGCTACCACCAGCGTTCCCTGATGTGCCACGCTGCTGACACGCTGTTGCCACCAGCCAGCAGCGTGTTGACCGAGAGAGATCACTTCCTGCGGTGCACTTTCGGATTCGCACCAGGGTGCAAGCATGCCGCCAGCAAACCACGACGCGGCCTGGCGGGAGTCGTCGCCAATGACGTCGACGTCTTCGCCGCGTTCAGCCAGCAGCGTTGCCACGCACAGGCCTGCCACGCCGCAGCCTAATACCGTCCAGCGGCTCACAGCAGGTTATCCGGGATATAAAGGGAATTCACATCGGCCTCTCAGTGTTGACTGAGACCCGCAGATACAGGAGGAGGGAAAGGGCGCGAGCGATCCTCTGCGCCAGACAACACCGGATCGGTGCTGTCAGTCTTCCTACGCCAGTATCAACTGGGTCAGGTTCAAAGGGTCGCTAAGCCGCGCATTGCGCTTTTAGCCTCTCAGTCTCTTTGGCGAGACTCCCCCGACGCGTCTATTTGTATTGCAGGCGCCGTTCGGCGTCAAGCGTGGATTTCGTTATGCGATAAAGGCATTTATCGCTACGTGCACGTTCTGGATCGAAAACGTAACATATGGTATACAAAGGCATTATTGCTACTTTTCAAGCGCAAAGAAATTACAGGTGATGTTGGACTCCTTATGAAAAATATTAGAATTGCCTTTATTAAAGCCGGTTGGCACAAAGAGATTGTGCACAATGCTTTGGTGGGTTTTGAGCAAGAATTAAAAGCACAGAACGTTGAAGCGGAATTAAAAGTGCTGGAAGTGCCGGGCGCATTTGAAATGCCGCTGCTGGCAAAACGCTTAGCGGAAACCGGCAAATACGACGCGATCGTAGCGGCTGCGCTGGTGGTGGATGGCGGTATCTATCGTCACGATTTCGTTGCTGCAGCCGTGGTTGATGGCCTGATGAACGTTCAGCTGACCACCAATGTGCCAGTGTTCTCTGTCTCACTGACGCCGCACAATTTCCAGCCGGTCGATGTGCTGGAAAACTTCTATACCGAACACTTTATTAAGAAAGGCAAAGAGGCCGCGCGTGCTGCGCTGGCGATTCATAATTTGTCGATCGATTAATTCCCTCTCAGGAACACTTCATTATTCGTGGTGAAGTGTTCTTGCTCTCAATAATACCTCCCTGCCCTTAAGAACAATATGTTCTACGTTATTTCGAAAATCGCATAAGCCACTTTCTTTACTCTCCTCGGCTACTTCAACTTACGTAAATTTTTGTCGTAAACAGCAAAAGGTGTACAAAAACACTTCACATTCATAGCATTCACTATAATGTATAGCACAGGCTATAATTCTCAGGGGATGATTATGTTGATCAGGCACGTTGTATCGGTTGTGATGCTTACGCTCGCGATGAGCACTTTGGCGTTTGCTGCCGACAAACTCAAAGTGGTCACTACTTTCACGGTGATCGCAGACATGGCAAAGAACGTCGCAGGTGATGCCGCCGAAGTGACATCCATCACCAAGCCCGGTGCGGAGATCCATGAATACCAACCAACCCCCGGCGATATTCGTCGCGCGCAGGGTGCCGATTTAATCCTGGTAAACGGTTTTAATCTGGAACTGTGGTTTAGCCGCTTCTACCAGCGCCTGAAAAGCGTGCCGGAAGTTACGGTGACAGAAGGCATTGAACCCCTGGGCATCACCGAAGGCCCCTACAACGGCAAACCCAACCCGCATGCCTGGATGTCTCCAGACAATGCGCTGATTTACGTCGATAACATCCGTAACGCACTGCAAAAATACGATCCTGCCAATGCCGCCGTTTATCAGGCCAATGCGGATCGCTATAAAACGCAAATCCAGCAAACCCTGGCGCCGATGCGCGCGGAGATTGAAAAACTGCCGGAAAACCAGCGCTGGCTGGTGACCAGTGAGGGCGCTTTTACCTATCTGGCACGTGATTTGGGTCTGAAAGAACTTTATCTCTGGCCGATCAATGCCGATCAGCAAGGCACACCGCAACAGGTGCGCAAAGTGATTGATGCGGTGAGAGCCAACCACATCCCGACTATCTTCAGCGAAAGCACCATCTCCGCCAAACCGGCCCAACAGGTCGCGCGTGAAGCGGGTATTCACTACGGCGGCGTGCTGTATGTTGACTCTCTCAGCAACAGTGACGGGCCGGTTCCGACCTACCTTGATCTGCTGCGCGTGACCACCGATACCGTAGCCAAAGGCATCACCGCCGGGAGCCAAAAATGACCCTAAACGTGCAGGATGTTAGCGTCACCTACCGCAACGGTCACACTGCGCTGCGTCAGGCATCTTTCTCCGTGCCAGCGGGCAGCATCGCCGCGCTGGTGGGCGTCAACGGCTCCGGGAAATCCACACTGTTTAAGGCGATTATGGGCTTCGTGCCGCTTTCGACGGGTCAGGTCACGCTGGCAGAGATGCCCGCGAAGCGTGCGCTGAAACACAATATCGTCTCCTATGTGCCACAGTCGGAAGAAGTGGACTGGAGCTTCCCGGTGCTGGTGGAAGATGTGGTGATGATGGGCCGCTACGGCTATATGAACATGCTGCGTATCCCGCGTGCGGAGGACAAACGCCGCGTGGATGAGGCGCTGGCACGCGTTGGGATGAGTGATTACCGCCATCGTCAGATTGGTGAACTCTCCGGCGGGCAGAAAAAACGTGTTTTCCTGGCACGTGCGCTGGCGCAGAGTGGGCAAATCATCCTGTTGGATGAGCCTTTCACCGGCGTCGATGTCAAAACTGAAGCGGCGATCATCGCCCTGTTGCAGGAGCTGCGCGATGAGGGCCGCACCATGCTGGTCTCCACGCACGACCTCAACACCATTCCTGATTACTGCGACCGCTGCGTGCTGGTGAAAAACACCGTACTAGCCAGCGGCGAGCTGCGCGGCACCTTTACCGCCGCCAATCTGGCACGCACCTTTGACGGTGAGGTACAGCAGCGCAATGCCGCACTGTTGCAGAAGATAGCCGCGCAACCGGGGGCGGATCATGTCGTGGATTATTGAGCCGTTTGGCTATCAATACATGCTGAATGCGATGTGGATCGCCGCGCTGGTCGGGGCGATTTGCGCGTTTCTTTCCTGCTTTCTGATGCTGAAAGGCTGGTCGCTGATTGGTGATGCGCTGTCACATTCGATAGTGCCGGGCGTAGCTGGCGCGTACATGCTGGGGTTGCCCTTCTCACTCGGTGCCTTTCTCTCCGGCGGACTGGCGGCAGGCAGCATGCTATTCCTTAACCAGCGCACGCGCCTGAAAGAGGATGCGATCATCGGACTGATCTTCTCCTCCTTCTTCGGCATCGGGCTCTTTCTGGTGTCGCTCAATCCGACGTCGGTCAATATTCAAACCATCGTACTGGGCAACATCCTCGCGGTGGCGCCCGCCGATATCTGGCAGCTCGGCACCATCGGCGTGGTGACGCTGACGTTATTGCTGCTTAAGTGGAAAGATTTGATGGTGACGTTCTTTGATGAAAGCCACGCGCGCTCACTTGGGCTGAATACCACCGGCTTAAAGATCCTGTTCTTTACCCTGCTCGCTGCCTCCACCGTCGCCGCATTGCAAACCGTTGGCGCCTTTATGGTGATTTGTCTGGTGGTGACACCCGGCGCCACCGCTTATCTGCTCACCGATCGCTTCCCGCGTTTGTTGATGATTGCCGTGGCTATCGGCAGCATCACTAGCTTCCTTGGCGCGTGGAGCAGCTATTTCCTTGATGGTGCCACTGGCGGCGTGATCGTGGTGGCGCAGACTCTGGTGTTCCTGTTGGCGTTCGTCTTTGCGCCTAAACATGGCGTGCTGGCGGCCCGGCGACGCGCTCGTCTGGCGCAGGAGATCAACCTCAATGATTGAAATACTGCTGAGTCCTTTCGAATTCGAATTTATGAATATGGCGCTGATCATCACGCTGATTTTGTCGCTGCCGTGCGCCATGCTGTCCGCATTTTTAGTGTTAAAAGGCTGGTCACTGCTCGGCGATGCCATGAGTCACGCGGTATTTCCCGGCGTGGTGCTGGCGTGGTGGATCGGCTTTCCTTTTGCGATTGGCGCTTTTATCGCGGGCATGCTGTGCGCGCTCGCCAACGGTTTTATCAGCCAGAACAGCCGCATCAAGCCTGATACCGTGATGGGCATTGTGTTTTCGGGGATGTTTGGTGCCGGACTGGTGCTCTACCTAAAACTGAAACCGGAAGTCCATCTCGACCACATTCTGTTCGGCGATATGCTGGGTATTGGCTGGGCGGATATCGCACAAACCGCCGCCATTGCGCTGCTGGTGGTGCTGGTGCTAAGTGTGAAATGGCGCGATCTGTTGCTGCATGCCTTTGACCCACAACAGGCGCGCGCCTGTGGCATCAACGCTAATGTGATGCATTATGGGCTGCTGTGTTTAATTGCGCTCACCATCGTTGCCGCGCTGAAATCGGTGGGAGTGATTTTGTCGATCGCCATGCTGATCGCGCCAGGAGCGATCGCACTGCTACTGGCGCGGCGATTCTTACAGGTCATGCTGCTGGCGGCGCTGATTGCCATCCTGACTGGATTTTGCGGAGTGTACGCGTCGTTCTTCCTCGATAGCGCGCCGGGCCCCACCATCGTGGTGCTGTATAGCCTGTTATTTGTGGTGACGTTTGTGAGTGTGAGCTGGCGCGAGAGAGCGAATGGTCGCGGGTTAGCGGCTATCAAATAAAGTGATTCCGGGCCGCAAATTTCAAGATTGGGCCATAAATTTAATTTATTGGGCCGATAATGAGTAAAATGGGCTGTAAAATATTTATAATGGACCGTAAATGTTTAGTGTGGGCCATAAATATCGATATCATGGACCATTAACGTTCAATATGGGCCACAAATCTACCTGGTCTTAAGCTTTCAGCGAGTGCAAAGCACGGGCCAGGTAGATTTCTGATTTATGGATTTTAAGCTAATCCCAGAGGCATACGATTTTGATCCAGCCAACGTCCCCAGATGATCTTTCAAACCTTCAACACCAAATTCTCTCAACTATCGCAAGTGCCGAGTCTTCGCTTAGTTCCGGTGACCTCGCGGGCCGTCTTGGTGTGGGTCGTTCTACGATCAAACGGCATATCGAGGTTTTGCTTGGTCAAAGCAAAATTACCCGGCACGGCGTAGGACGGGGGACTCGGTATACCGCGCTGGCGCCCTTGAACAAGCTACCCCAATACGGTTCATCGGTGACGGAGAAGACCCCTGAATATCATTCCTCTTCCCTCACTACAGCTCAATCATTGCATCAATATCTAAATTTACCTCTGTCAGTCAGGGATATTTCCGGGTATGACCGAAGCTTCGTGGACAATTATATTCCGAACGAAACGTTCCTACTGCCTCAGACGCTAGCCCTGGCCTTGATGAATGAAGGAAAAATGGCAGGGCAACAACCCGCAGGTACCTACGCGCGAAAAGTTCTGGAGCAATTGCTCATTGATTTGTCCTGGTCATCTTCTCAACTTGAAGGAAACCGATATTCATTGCTGGCCACCGAAGAACTGTTCAAAAGTGGCGCGGCATCAAATGATTTAGATGCCGTCATGCTGCTTAATCATAAACAGGCAATAGAGTTTTTGGTCGATGCAGTCCCTGAATCTGGATTAACTGGGCCGGTAATCAGCAACTTACATGCTTTATTGATGCATGATTTATTGTCAAATTCTGACGAGTTGGGAGCGATCAGACGCAAAATCGTGAATATTTCGGGAACGACCTACACTCCACTACAGGCACCGTTCCTGTTACAAGAAATGTTCGACATCATTATCAAAAAATCACGGCTGATTAATAATCCTGTGGAGTCAGCCTTTTTCCTGTGGGTCAATATCGCTTATCTGCAACCCTTTGAAGACGGGAATAAAAGAACCAGCAGGCTGGCCGCAAATATTCCACTCATGATCTACAATAGTGCTCCACTCTCCTTTCTTGATGCTGATGTCACAAGCTATGCCTACGCGATGATGGGGATTTATGAAAAACGTGACGTGACTTTAGCCGTTGAGTTGTTCGAACATTTATATCGTCGTTCAATCAAACGCTATGCCGTCACACTGGAAGCCATGGGCGTTCCGGATCCGTTTAGACTTCGTCACAGAGAAGATTTAAACACCACTATTCGCTTAATCGTTGCAGAGGGTCAGAATATTGACTCTGCGATGCAGGTAATTGATCTTGCTCCTGAAGACAGAGCGCGATTCATGCAGCTTTTACAGAACGAGCTACGCATATTGAGTACGTTAAATTGTGCCCGATATCGTCTATCAATATCGCTAACGGAGCAGTGGATCCGTCAGGGGCGGCCAGGTTAGTAGTGAGGCCGACATACATCGTACATACCCGTTTTTGGCTAACCCGCATCGCGGCTTAACGTTATAGTGCCCTCTCTGATGACGATATGAAACCGGCATGAAACTGACCCTCGACAATGATCTCACCATCCGCAAGCTGCTGATTTTCAGCTGCTACATGGAAACGGAAAACCTCGCCAGAGCGGCAGAAACGCTGGGGATCAGCACCGTGAGCGTGCATCGTGCGCTGCACACGTTGGAAGAGAGTTTGCGTTGTCCGCTGTTTGAACATAAAGGCCGCAACCTGGTGGCACTGCCCGCCGCTACGACGCTGCTGGAATACAGCCGGGAAGCGCTGGCCACGCTGAGTCAGGGCATTGATGAAACACGACGCACTGCAGGTATCGGTCTGGGGCATCTGCGTGTGGGCACCTTATATTCTCTGTCGCTGGAAACCGTGCCGCGTCTGATCATGAAAATGAAACTGCGCCGCCCCGAGTTAGAACTCAACCTCACCATGGGTTCTAATGATTTGCTGCTGCGCGCGCTGAAAGACAATCAGCTGGATGCGATTATCATTTCTGTCAGCGAAGCCGAGATTGATGAAAAGATTTTTGAGCAGGTCGCGCTGTTCCAGGATGAC
This sequence comes from Pantoea sp. Seng, assembly GCF_009829935.1. Lineage (NCBI taxonomy): Bacteria > Pseudomonadati > Pseudomonadota > Gammaproteobacteria > Enterobacterales > Erwiniaceae > Pantoea > Pantoea sp. Seng. The sequence continues at coordinate 12,107 of NZ_SZZV01000017.1, forward strand.
ATCTTCCTCGCCGTGCCAGCGGGTGGCGATGATAAAAGCGAGGAAGATATCGATCTGCGCAGCTACAGTGACAAACCCTTTGTCTCGCTAGCCGAAGGTTTTGCCACCTTTGCCGGTTTTCAGGAAGCCTGCCACGTGGCCGGTTTTGAACCCAACATCGTCACGCGCGTGAATGACATCTTCTCGATGCTCAGTCTGGTGCAGGCCGGCATGGGCTATTCGCTGGTACCGGGCAGGATGCGTAAGCAGTATGAAAACGATCTGCGTTTTCTCCGCTTAGCCGAGCCGTATCAAATGCGACAGCAGATCGCTATCGTGTTTCCGCGCAACCGCGAACATGATCCAAATCTGCTGGCACTGGTGGCTGAAGGGCGTATGTTCGCCCTGAGTTTGCAGGAAAAGGTTCAGCGCGCCAGCCGCTGAAACAGACGCAGCGCCAGTTCAGCGCCGCTGCGCTCAAGGGCAATACATTCGCCCTGACACTGCACGCTGCGCGTTAAGCCCGTCAGCACTTCACCGGGCGGCATCTCAATCACCAGACGCACTTCGCGTTCTTTCGCCGCCACCATCGCGTCATGCCAGCGCACGCTGCGCGCCATGTTCATCGCCAGATCGTCAGCAATCCGTTCCGGCTGCCAGAGAACGCGGGCGCTGCTGCCGCTGAGATAAGCGAATTGTGGACGTTGCAACCTGACCTTATCGATAGCGGCTTTGAGTTGCTGCGCGGGGCTATCTAGTAGTGCACAGTGTGAAGGCACGCTGATCGCCAGCCGCTGCGCTCGCTGTGCCCCCTGCGCCAGCGCCTGCTGCGCCACTGCCGCCATGGCACTGTCACTACCCGCTATCACAATCTGTGTTTCAGCATTGATGTTGGCGATAAAACTGGTTTGCCCATCCACCAGCGCTTCGACTTGTGCCAGCGTCATACCACTGATCGCCGTCAAACCATAGCCCTGCGGATACGCCTGCTCCATCAGTTCACCGCGCAGTGTCACCAGTTGGAGAGCATCGGCAAAATCCAAAGCACCGGCGATCACCGCCGCAGGATACGCACCGATCGACAGACCACACACCATCGCGGGTTGCACGCCGCTGGCGATTAGCTGGCGCGCCGCCGACACGCCCGCAATCAGCAGCGCCAGCTGCACTGCGCGCGTATGTTGCAGTGCGGTAGCCGAATCGAGCTGCAACAGGTCATCACCCAGTACCTGATGCGCCACCTGCCAGGTCTTATCGCGTGGCAGCGACTGCAACATGGCAGGCCGTTGCGTGCCTTGTCCCGGAAAAGTGAACAGGGTTTTCATTCGATTTCCTCCGTCCAGGGAAGATGTGTCAGACGGGGACCGCGCGCGGTTTTTAACAACACGCGCCCCTCACGCAGCCACTCATTAAGCGCGAACGCCCCCACCGGCGTTTCTATCTGGGTATCTGCACGACAGGGTAAACGTGCAAGTTGCTGCTGCCAGGCCTTAAATTCCTCCGCCTGCAACGGCAACGGTGCGCGAATTAACAGGTCGAGATCGCTCGTGGCATGCAGCACCGGCAACCCGGTCGCCAGAGCGAATCCCGTGCTGCCGGTCACGCCCCACGACCATGACCAGCGCTGCTGATGAAGTTTCATCACTGCCTCAACCGTGGGTAATGCGCGAAACACAGAATCGCTTGCATGCGCCAGTAGCCCCTCCGGTGTATCAATCCGCAGCACATCCTGCTCCCGCACCCATCCCGCCGCCCGTTGATGGCGTGCACTGCCACGCACGCCAATCGGAATGCGATCCTGCCGCATCACATCACGCCGCACCACGACCGGCTGCTGAGCGTTCCACTGTTGCGCCACCCAGCTTTCCTTAATGTCGAGCAGCGTGGTATCAGCGTGCAGCCAGAGCAGATCGTGTGGGCGGATATTCATCATTACATTCCTGAAGTTAGGCTAATAAACAGCGGCAGTGACACAATCGACAGCAGCGAACTCAGTAACAGTACCGCTTCGGCATCCGGTGACTGCACACCAAAGCGATTACCAAATACCACACCAAAGAAACCGGCTGACAGCGCAATCATCAGAATCGCGGTGATCGCGACGGTGCCGTGCAAACCAAACAACATCACAATGCCCCACGCCAGTAACGGTTGGATCAGCAGTTTGGTCACTGTCGAGCTGATCACCATGCTGTTGATTTTCAGCTGACGTGCCGAGAGGATCACCCCGGTCAGGAACAGTGCGGCGGCGGTGGCAGCCAGACCGAGCGGTTTGATCGCGGCCAGCACCAAATCCGGCATTTTGATGCCAATGGCTGACAGCACCACGCCCAATAGCGGTCCCAGCACAATCGGTTTTTTCACCGAACGCCACATCAACACCGGCAGCATCGCCAGCGTTGAACGCTGTGTTTCCCCGGCGGTACGCGCTTTTTCACGTTCGAGAATCAGCAGGCAGAAGGGGGTCATCAGCACTGAACCGCAGGCAATGGAGACGGCAACAGAGAGCGATGTCGCCGAACCTTCTCCTACCACGCTGCCAAGGATGGGCAAACCTAGCGCTGCGTAATTAGGCAACGCCACAGTCAGCGTCAATACAGCCGCATCCTGTGGCGACTTTTTGAAGATTTTAGTGGCAACAAAATAGAGCACCGCGTAGGCCACCCACATCGCCAGCGTCAGCACCACAATCAGCGGCATCTGCGCCACAATCCCGCTCCACGGCGTTTGTACCGTGGCGCTAAACAACGCGGCGGGCAGCGCAAAATCCATCACAAAAATATTGAGCAAAGAGACGTTCTTGTTATCAACCATTTTGGCTTTGCCGGCCCAGAATCCGAGCAACATGATAATGAAGATCGGAGCCAGAGCATGCAGAATCACGTAAGTCATAAATCACCTGTTTGTTATTAAAAGAGTGAGTACTGACGCGATGGTGTTGAATTTATCAGTTGCCGCAGAGGCCGGACGCCGCGTGCGTCCGGCATACTGACAGCCGGCAGGTTGATTTAATGCTTTTTATTATTAGGGTATTACCAACTGGCGCGCAGACGTTCGCGCACCAGTGCCGAGCTTTGACGATTCGGTGCCGCCAGGCGCGAACCTCGACCCGGCACACGGCGCGTATCGTCAATCGCTTCCGCCAGCGTGGCTTTAACACGCGTGATCTCTTCGGCCGTCGGCGCATCCGGATGGGTGATGTCCAGCAGAGATGACAACAGGCCGAGCGTGGCGTAATTACCGATGTCATAGGCCATCGGCGGTACGCTGGCAGCAAGTTTCTCCAGCGCTTCCACGGTACGCAGGGTGATACGCGCCGCCGAGGCTTTACCCATGGCGTGCACCTGCACGGCCGGGTCGTTAAACGCGATCAGTCGATTGGCCTGATAACCGTGCGCCAGAAACGCGCCGGACATTGCCTTACCCACGATCAGCCCAATCACCGGATGCCCGGCCAGACGCGCTTGTGCATAAGCGCCCACAGCGCCCGCCAGTGCCTGATGAATACCAAAGCCCTCTTCACGGCGGCCATAAGCCTGACTTGGCACATCAATCACCGCAATGATGGGTCGCTTCACTGCGTTTGCGGCGTCTTCCGCAATGGTCTCTTGCACCACTTTTGCCAGCGTCCAGCCTTCCAGCAAACCGACTTCGCCTTGCCCAGCGCGTGGATAGCGATTGTGCGCATCCGGAACGACAGCAATGAAACGAGCGGTTTCGCCATTAAGTTCGGCATCCGCGACCTGCACGGACGGGCAAAGCCCTGTGTGGCTGGCAGCGCCGCCGGTTAACTGGCTGAGCCACAGCTCACCCCGACTGTTGTGTGCGCTCATGATTTCACCTCCGGATGGAAGACCTGATGAATGGTGGCTGTGCTGGCCTGTTGAGCGGTATCGAAATGGCTTAAACGCTCAAGATAAAATGCATAGTTTTCACTGCGATGCTGTGCCGGAACCCCTTGCGCCAACGCTGCATCCACTGCCGTTTTCATCGCCTGGACACCGTCTGACACCAGCGCATCGACCAGCCCGCTTTGATAGCGAATCTCGCCACCGGTCATGCTCCAGATAAATGGGCGGTCACGCGAGTCATACTCATCAATGCCCGCTTCCTGCTCAATCACCTGCGGGCCATTCAATCCCAGACGTGCTTCACGCGTCACAATCAAATGGCTGCACAGCGCGGCGGCAATCGACATTCCGCCAAAGCAGCCAACGGTCCCGGCAACAATGCCAATCACCGGTGTGTATTGACGCAGATCGACGATGGCGGCGTGAATATCCGCAATCGCCGCCAGCCCCAAATTGGCTTCCTGCAAGCGCACGCCGCCGGTTTCCAGACACAGAATGGCCTGGGTTGGAATGCCGTTGCGATTGTCTTCAGCCGCCAACTCCAGCGCACCGGCCATTTTTGCGCCGGAGACTTCCCCCATGCTGCCGCCCTGGAAGGTGCCTTCAATGGCAATTACCACGGTGGGATTGCCGTTAAGCGTGCCTTTCATCACCACCATGCCGTCATCGGCTTGTGGCACAATGCCCTGTTTCTCCAGCCAGGGAGACATCACGCCTTCGAACGGATCGAGCAGTTCGCGCGCACTGCCGCTGTCCAGCAATGCCAGCGCACGCTGACGGGCGCGTAATTCGATAAAGCTGCTGTCATCACGCATGGTTCACCTCCTCAAACACCTGTTCGATGCGAATACGCGCAACGCCCGGCGTGGCACCAAAATCGTGGATCACCAGTTGGCCCGCCGGTAGCTCAGTCAGTTCCGCCAGGCGGCTGAACAACGCATCCCAACGCGCTTTGCTGTTATCCACCGAGGTGGTGATCGCCACGCTGAGCAAGGCGCTGTTATCCGCGCGGTACAGCACTTCCATATCACCCGATCCCACTACGCCCGCCAGCGCATTTCCGCTAAGCGTGCGACGTGCCGGGTAAGACAACGTTATCTTTTCCATAGCAACCTCTTAATCAATGAGTGGCGATGCTGACGCGATCGATAAACAGCGTGGCGGCGAGTAAATCAGCCGCGCCGCCGGGAGACGCATTCAGCGCCAGCATCGCGCTATCTAGTTGTTGTAAAGCCTGACGACCCGCTATGTGCGCAGTACCACCCGCCTGTAACACCGCGTGCGCACCACGTTGTAAGGTCAGCAAACCGTTCATGCCTGAGCGGTTGAGCACGCAGGTGTCACTGAGCGAGGTAAGAATCGCCATCAACGCATCAAGCCGCGCCTCGGTTTCATCGGCCCCGGCTTCTCGACTGCGCTGCAACTGCGGCAATGCCAGCTGCGTGATATGCGGAAAGCCCTGTTGCGCTTCTTCACGTGCGCCCGGCACCTGAAAGCGATGCACGGCACGTAACCCTTTACTGAAGGTTTTGGGTGCGTGGCGATCCGGTAAACAAGCCAGTTCAGCGGCACGAGTGCAGAGTTGATCGCTGCTTGCCTCACCGCCGCGCATCGCCGCCGCGCTGACCAGCAAACCCAATGCCCAGATCGCGCCACGATGGGTATTCACCCCGTCGGTGGCAGCCATCATCTGACGCTCCCCTTCGCGACCAAGGCGGCCCACGGTTTCGCGCAGTGCGATATCCGCTGGACGCTGCCAGCACTGTTGCGCCAGCGCATAAAAGGTCGGGGTCAGGCTGCGGGCAGAACGCTCCATCAGCGCCAGCGAGAGATCCTGATGTGCGCCGCTGCCGCGACGATCCACCAGCCCCGGCTTGGGCGTCAGGTTCACTTCTTCGATCAGGCAATCGGTGGCGTGCTGTGCCAGTTGATGCAGGTGGCTTTCAACCGATTGCGGCGCAAGTCGTTTCATTACCAGCTCCGGAATTTTGCCGGTGGGTTGTAAAGGCCATCAGACCATTCGACCAGGTCGGCCACGCTACCGGCCGCCAGCAGCGAACGCGTGGCATCAGATCGGCGAATCCCAAGATCTTCCGGGAACACCACTTTGCCGCTACGACGCAGTTCAGCGACGCGTTTGGCATCCACGCCCAGACCGATATCGGTAATTCCGGCCACCGCCGCCACCATCGCCCGGCGCTCTTCGAGATCCTGCGCGCGATACAGATAGGCAATACCTTCTTCGGTCAGCACATGCGTGACGTCATCGCCATAGATCATTACCGGCGCCAGCGGCATTCCAGAGTTTTTCGCCACTTCAATGGCATCGAGTTTTTCTACGAAGGTCGGCTTCACGCCTGCCTGGAAGGTTTCCACCATCTGCACCACCAGCTTGCGGCCGCGTTCCATGGCATCTTCGCCATTTTTCATTGCCAGCCAGGCGGCAGTGGCATGGCGACGACCGTGCGGATCGTGGCCCATATTTGGCGCACCACCGAAGCCAGAAAGGCGACCGCGCGTAACCGTTGAGGAATTTGCCAGGCCATCGATTTGCAGCGTTGAGCCGATAAACATATCGACGGCATACTGACCTGCCAGCTGGCACATGGCGCGGTTAGAGCGCATCGAACCATCGGCCCCGGTGAAAAAGATATCCGGGCGCGCGCGGATGTACTCTTCCATCCCCAGTTCACCACCGAAGCAGTGCACACTCTCGACCCAGCCGCTTTCGATGGCGGGAATTAAGGTGGGGTGCGGGTTCAGCGTCCAGTGTTTACAAATTTTGCCTTTCAGACCGAGTTGCTCACCGTAGGTTGGCAGCAGCAATTCGATGGCGGCAGTGTTGAAACCAATGCCATGATTGAGCGATTGCACCTGATGTTTGGCGTAGATGCCTTTGATCGCCATCATCGCCATCAGGATGTGTTCCTGTTTGATCAGACGCGGGTCGCGGGTAAACAGCGGTTCGATAAAGAAGGGTTTGTCAGCTACTACTACATAGTCGATCCACGAACCAGGAATATCCACGCGCGGCAGATCACACTCGTCGTCCACCAGTTCGTTAACCTGCGCGATCACAATCCCGTCGTGGAAAGCAGCCGCTTCGACCAGTGCTGGCGTGTCTTCGGTACTTGGCCCGGTGTAGAGATTGCCTTTACGGTCAGCTTTGTATCCGGCGATCAGCGCGACATTCGGTGCGAGGTCTACGTAGAGGCGAGAGTAGAGTTCGATGTAGGTATGAATCGCGCCGATTTCCAGCTGATCGTCTTCCAGTAGCTGCGAAATACGCAGACTTTGCGTGCCGGAAAAGGAGAAATCGAGCTTGCGGGCGATGCCTTTTTCAAAGATGTCGAGGTGTTCACTGCGACCCACGCTCGGCATGATCATATGCAGATTGTGCACCTTTTTCGGGTTAACCTCGGCCAACATACGTGAGAGGAAATCGGCCTGTTTTTGGTTATTGCCTTCCAGTACGACGCGGTCGCCAGGCGAGATTAATTTTTCCAGCATCTCAACCATTTGATCGGTGGGTAATACTTTGCCCTGCACCGGCAACGACGCCTGTCGCCGTTGTTTCTCGGTACGGCGCGTATTCCACACCCGCGCCGTTTGTTGTCCTGATGACATGACTAACCTCCTGAATGAGCGAATCGCTTGATTACGTCAACGCAGGAAAGTGTGGTCTTAAGCGGTGATGCCATCAATCAACCTGAAGGTGGGATCGTTAGCCTGAGAGTAATGATTGAGATGACAGAAATTTGCGGTTGGTCAACGATTGGTGGGGAGAATTGTGTACCGCTGCTTTGGGAGGAGTAAGGGGTGGAGATATGAATAATGTCAGGTAGCTGTGGGCGGCCCTAAGGCCACCCACACTCAATGACTGCCGTAATCCACTTAGTTACAACGGCTTATGTGCCGTCTCTTTTGCCTTCCACACGGCAAACAGCGTGATCAGCAGCGCCAGCGTAACGTACAGCGACACCCACAGCGTGCTGCCCATTTCTTTATACAGCGTAGTAATAATCAACGGCGCAAACCCTCCACCGACAATACCGGCCAGCGTGTAAGCCAGTGATGACCCGGCATAGCGAACGTGGCTGGGAAACTGTTCAGTGACGAACGCGGCTTGTGGGCCATACATGATTGCGTGGATCAGCAGACCCCCTATCACCGCCAGCACAATCAGCACCGGCTGCGTGCTGTCCAGGAGCACGAAGAACACGAATGACCAGATGATCGCCAACACTGCGCCAGTGATGTACACCGGGCGGCGTCCCCATTTATCAGATAGCGCGCCAAACATCGGGACGGTGATCGCATTCCCTATTGCACCTAACATCGTAGCCATCAAAGCCAAAGGGCGTGGCAGTTGCAGCACGGTGGTGACATAGGTCAGGGTAAACACCACCACCAGCGCGTACAGTACATCAGAACCGATACGTGATCCCCCCGCAATCAGCAGCTGTTTCGAATAGTTGACAAACACCTCTTTCAGTGGCGTATGCGTCGTTTTTTCCGCAACCTGCATCGCGACAAAGGTCGGTGTCTCTTCCACGCCACGACGCAGCCACAATCCAAATAGCACCAGCAGCAGACTCAGCAGGAACGGAATGCGCCAGCCCCATGCCTGGAACTGATCGCCGCTCATCATCACCGTCACCAGGGTGATAAACCCGGTGCCAATCAAGGTTCCGCAGGAAGGCCCCACCTGTGCAAAAGATGCATTACGCCCACGTTTATCAGCATCACCGTGCTCCATCGACAGTAAAACGGCACCCGCCCATTCACCGCCCAGTGCAATACCCTGCACAAAACGCAGCGCGACCAACAGCACCGGACTCCAGATGCCCCACACCGCATAGCCTGGCAGCAAGCCCATTAAGGCGGTGGTGACGCCCATGATCACCAGCGTGATGATCAACACGGCTTTGCGCCCTGCGACATCCCCCAGATGACCAAACACAAAACCGCCCAGCGGACGTGAAATGTAACCTACCGCATAGGTCGAAAACGCCAGAATGGTGCCAACCAGCGGATCAAAACTGGGGAAGAACACATGGTTAAACACCAGTGCCGCCATAATGTTGTAGACGGTGAAGTCGTACCATTCCAGCGCGGTGCCGATGGAACTGGCAGCGGCCAGGCGCCCGGTTTTCGAAGCCGTGCGCTTATCACGCACCGTCTGCTGCAATGAAGAGTCTGTATTAGCCATGTGCCAACTCCTGTTTAGTTAACTGCCAGCTAAAGGCATAGCGTTGAACATCGCCGGTCATCAATTCCGCCGCGTGTGCGGCCAACTGGTCACAGCTTGATGCGTCACTGCAGTGAATCAGTAGCATCGGTAGCATCTGCCGCTGTCCTTTACTCTCCATCGGCAACGGAGAACTGAGCGCCACATCCGGGGTCAGTAAATTGGAGGCAACATAGCCCGGGGTATGGCTAATTTGCTGCTGCCACGCAGTCAACACGCTGGCATCCAGCGCTTTCAGCGTCACCACCGCCAGATGGCTGCCGGTCCCTTTGCCATGCTTATGGGTGATCGCGCTGACCCGACGCATTGGATTAACCATCTTTTGCAGATTTTTCACTGACCATTCGGTCTGGCGAGTGAAGGCTGCGTGATAATCCGCACTGGTAAAGGCTTCCAGCGCCTCGGTTTCATACAGGCCAAGATATTTGCGCTTGGCATGGATAGCCTGATAGCGCGTTCCGCTTAAGAAGCCACGAATCGCGACGCGCTCTTCTACATGTTCATGGTCATACCATTGGTTGAAGTCCGCTTCGTCTTCAGCGCCAATGTTAGTGGCGACAAACAGCATGCCGTGGGATTGAGTCATCATCAGGATCTCCAGTTGAGGGCAGTTTCCACGGCGAGCGACCAGCTGATTAAGCGGGCGTCATCACCATGAACAGAAGCAAGGCTTAGGCCAACCGGCGCACTACCGGTTTGATGGCAGGGTAAAGAGAGTGCACAGCCGTCCAGCATGTTGATTACGCTGGTGTTACGCAGCATCAGCGCGTTGACCTCCATGTACTGCTGCGCATCCTCCAGAGAAGCGAGGGTCGGTGCGATACGCGGAACGGTGGGCATGAGTAAGGCGTCAAAGTCTGCCAGCGCGCTATTAATGCGGTGCTGCCACGCTTTGCGCTGTTGATGAAGTTCACGGGCATCTTGCTCCGTCAGCAAACTGCCGCGCTGCACACGCGCTAACACTTGAGGATCGTAAGCTTCGGGTTGCGCCAGTGCGGATTGTTGATGCCATTGCCATGCCTCGTAAGCGGTAATGCCGCCACGCGCATTCATACTGTTCAACTCATCAAGCTCTTCAAGCGGCAGTGCAACCAGGGTGGCACCGGCCTGTTCCAGTGCTTCGATGGCATTTTTCCAGGCTTGCGCAACGTCTTCGTCGAGTCCCTCCAGCACGCGGGTCTGCGGGATAGCGAAACGAGCACTGCGTAACTCCACCTGCTGGAGTTCAAGCGGCTGTTCCGCGATGACGCTGTCCAGCAGCCAGCAGCTGCGCACGTCATGGGCAATCACGCCGATGCTGTCGAGCGAGGCAGAGAGCGGTAACGTACCCGCCTGATTGATGCGATTCGCGGTGGGTTTAAAGCCGGTCAAGCCGCACAGCGCAGCAGGAATACGCACCGATCCACCGGTGTCAGTACCGATAGCGCCCAGGCACATGCCGTCTGCCACGGCGACAGCTGCACCAGAAGAAGAACCGCCCGGAATGCGTTTGTCTTCGCGACGCCACGGATTAGCCGGTGTGCCGTAATGCGGATTGATACCCAGCCCGGAAAAGGCAAATTCGGTCATGTTGGTTTTACCGATAATCGCCGCCCCAGCCTGATGTAAGCGATCAACCACGTGGGCATTCGCTGCTGCCGGTTCTGCATTCAGGAGCAAATGTGAACCCGCCGTGGTTGGCTCGCCTTGCACATCAAAGAGATCTTTGATGCTGACAGGCAGCCCATCAATAGCACTGAAGGCTTGCTGTGTTTGCCAGCGCGCACTCGCTGCTGTTGACTGTTGAGCGGCCTGGGTGGCATAGCGGGTGGTGAAAACAAGATCCCCCTCTTTTGACGGATCCTGCGCTGCGCGCAATGCCGATTCAGTAAAAGCTTCAGGAGACGCATTACCTGCCTGAAGCTGCTGACTTGCTTGCCAGAGTGTGGTCATTAGCATGCTCCTTAAGCGACCACTGGCAGCGCGCCAGTGCAGTAAGCGTGTTCAAGCGTGCGATTCAGGCGCGGGTCGTGCAACGCCATGCGAAATTCGCTGGAAGGTCGAATACCGCCAATCGCACCCAGCGTGCCGCAGGACATTGCCAATCCTTCTTGTGCGGTGTTGCCGTTCAGATAGCGGGCCAGTAGATCTTGCGGCGTGAGTAATGAGGCCAGCGTGCCCTGCTGATAAACAACCCATTCGCCCTGCTCTTTTATCCACGAGGTCAGCTCCAGCGTATCCCAGTGCTCAACCACCTCGCTCATGCGCCAGGCTTTGCTGGCAACCGGTTTAATACAGGCCTGTTTGGAAAGGGCAACGCTGAAGGTTTCCAGATAACGATCGGTGTGATCTGAAGTGAGGGAGACCCACCATTCGCCCCGATGGAAAAACACAAAGGGCTCAGCTTCCCCGGAGGTTTCATCGCCGACCACTTCCAGCAGTGGCTCTTGGCTCAGTTGATTGGTCGCAACGCGGTAAAACAACGGTACTGCACCGGGAGCGGGCACACCCAGTGCCTCAAGCTCCCTGATATGGTGCAACACCGCATCACTATCGCGTCCGGCCCAACCCGCAATAATGAAATGGGAAACCTCGACATCGAGCGTGCTAGCGGCTTTATCGCCGGTTGTGAACTGAAGGTGCATGTGATGATCTCCATTTGAAAAATCACTGTGAAATTTCACTGTGTTTTCAAACTAGCGATTTTCATGCCAGATTTTTGTGTAATATGTCTCATTGGCAAAAAAAGGAACGTCGTGATGAGTGAGTCAGTTACTGAAAATGTGAACCCAGCCAGCCGGGAAAAGAGCCTCTCTTTGAATGAACAGGCTTATCTGGCGTTCAGGCACAAGCTCATCACGCTTCGCTACAAACCAGGGGAGTATTTAAATACCGCTCAGGTGATGGATGATTTGGCAATGGGTCGGACGCCGATCAATCAAGCGATTCATCGGCTGGCCACCGAGGGGCTGTTGCAGATCATCCCGCGCAAAGGCGTGATGGTGGCACCTTTGTCGATAGATGATGCACTGGAGTTAATTGAGGTGAGATTGGTCAATGAAACCCTGTGTGTTGAGCTAGCCAGTCAGAAAGTTATTGATTCACACATTCAACAGCTGCGCGAACTGAACCAGCAAATCGCCAGAGCGAGCGAATCACGTAGTCGCGAGGAAATGATGTTGCTGGATCGCGAATTTCATCAGGTGCTGGCCGATATCGCCGGAAACAGTCGGCTGTCAGATATTCTGAGTGTGATTCATGCGCAGGCACAGCGCTTTTGGGCGACAACGTTGTCCAATGTTGTCCATATGGATGAAGTCATTGCGGAGCATAATGAGATTATTGAGGCGCTGAAGTCTGGCGATAAGCAACGCGCGGCCGATGCGGCCCGTGCTCATATTTTCTCGTTTAAGCGCGCCCTGCTTTCGACTTGATGTCTACCGCCGTTCTCCACCCTGCCGCTTATATCTTGTAGGAAACCAAGCAACCGGATTGCGGCGGCTGGGCGCTGACATGTTGGGATCCTAACGACGACTTGAATTTTTTTTGCTGTAAAAACGCTTTTTCTTTTTACCATGAAAAATGGCGTAAATTGAAAATGCCAACACGATACATAATATAAAGACCAAAACCAGTTGTGACATAACCAGCCTTCTTAATGTTTAGAGACAATGCCTTTCGCAATAGAGATCAGCGCTCGCTCAGAGAATGAACTCCTGATATGCAAACGTCTTTTGCAATATGACAAATTATTTTTGATGGTTGAGTAACTTTTGTTCATCAGCGCCGCAATATCGGCAATCTCAACGCCCAGTGATTTCATGTAGATGATTTGCATACTTTGCAGCGACAACATTACGCCTCTATTCTCATGCAATAGCACCGCACTCATGATATAGCACAGCAGCGCATTGGCTGAGGATCTCAGCGAAACAAAATGAATCCGGGAATAGACCTCGTAATTGTCCTTATCCTGCGTCAGCACGAAAATAAATACGCGCTCGCCGTATCTTTTTCGTAAGACAAAAACATCATTCATTCTTGCCTCTAAAGACACCGAGCAAGCATTTACGATAATGATAGCACTGTCGGTTTGTTGCTGTGGAAATCTCTCACGCATCATGGCTGAAATACCCGCTACGGTATATTGGCAATCTGAATACAGCACGAGCGAAGTCGTTCCCAGATTAAGTACCCTGGCGTTAGTCAGTGGCAAGCGAATACCCACGCAATGTTGCAATTAATTAGGCTTTTTCTGATTTACATTGGACTTAAGTATCAAAAAAAATCATACACCTTTCATATCATGCCGCGCAGGGTTATTTCATTTCGCTTGCGAGTTATTTGCGAAATACTTACGTACCAGCATTGAGACAAACCGAATAAGGGAGATTTATTCAAATAATTGGGGTCTGGAAAGGAAAAAATCTTCGATAAATTTGAATATGAAGAATTTGGCACGCTGTTACTAATGAACTTTACGTGCCACTCTAAAATGGTGTCTGCGTGGCAAGCGTTGCGCTGCTAACGGCAGCGCACCCATTTACTTAACGCTCATCAACCGCTCATCCGCCCCGATTTTACGTGGAGCTGATGGATTGATATCGCAATTATGCGGCAGCAGTGCCGTAATAATGCCGGCCACTACCAGCGATCCCGCCAGCCAGCACACCGCCACACTCTGCCCATATAGCATCGTCATTATGCCGACCAGGTACGGCCCGCAGAATCCGCCCAGATTACCCAGCCCGTTGATTACGCCACGCGCACCTCCCGCCACCTCTGGCGAGGCAATACGTCCGGGAATTGACCAAAATGGGCTGGTCGCCGCTTTCAGGAAGAAACCGCACACCACCAGCGCGATATAAGACGCGACGATATTGCTGTGCAGCACCACCGATGCCAGCAGCGCAGCGGCGAAGCAGAACAGGGAAACCATCACCCACAAACGGCGTTTTCCTGTACGGTCGCTGAGCCACGAAATCGCATATATCCCCAGAATAGTGGCAACAAACGGGATCGCCGCTAACAACCCCACCCCCGCCATATTCGTGCCGGTGAGATTTTTCAGAATGCTCGGCAGCCACAGCGTGTAGCCGTAATCGCCGGTCTGATAGAAGAAGTTCAGTGCCACCAGTTTCATCAAGCCAGAATTACGGAAAACCGCTTTTAATGGCGCTTTGTTCACTGGCGCAGCACTGCGATGCGCGGCGCGCTCGCGGGCCAGTTCCCGTAACAGATACGCTTTCTCACGGGCAGGGAGCCAGCGCGCCTCTTCCGGGCGATCGGCGATCACCAGCCACCACACCAGCAACACCGCTGCAGACAGCAAACCTTCAATAATAAACAGCCAGCGCCAGTCGAGTACGTTGATGATGTAGCCAGAAATCGGGGCGGTAAACATGCCACCCAGTGGCGCGAACATCATCACGAAGGCATTGGCGCGCCCGAGTTCCTTTTCCGGGAACCAGTTGCTGACCATGGTGAGTACCACTGGCAGCATACCGCCTTCGGAGATACCCAGCACAAAGCGCAGCGCCAGCAGTTGGTAGTGGTTGGTGACGAAGCCAGTGGCGATAGAGACCACCATCCACGCCATCAGTGACCAGGCGATAAAGCGTTTACCGCTACCATTCACCGCGATCCGTCCGCCTGGTACCTGTAAGAACAGGTAACCAATAAAGAAGATGCCGCTGACCATACCGGCCATCTGGCTGGTGATCGCCAGGTCCTGATCCATGCCGCCCGGCAGCGCGAAACTGATGTTCACACGGTCCATAAACGAGATGATGCAGGTAATTAAAATCGGGGCAATAACGCGATACCAACGTGTTCCGGGGATTTTCTCGTGCATAACGCCCTCTCTCTTTGCGCAACCATGCGTAAACTCTATGGCTTCTTATTAAAGAGAGTTTGGTAATAATTATTGCGATCCTAATCACTGAGATGAATGTTAAGAAACTGTGTTACTTACGGCGTGATCGCAGGGGCAAAATTCTCTGGTTTTAGAGCCATCAAGCGCAGCCATACGATTTTTGGCGGGATGATTGATTAGGATTGGTGGCTGAAATAGCAGGTGTAACCTGATGCCGTAACATGACACGCAACAAGGTCGCCATAATAGGCGACCTTGCGAAGGTTAATGCAGTTTGTAGTGTGCGCATTCTTGCGCACCTGGAATCAATCTACACGCCTGCCACGCATCAAGCGCCACGCGACAATCACCACCAGCAACACAATGATCGCGCCGATCATACCCGGCAACATCATCGGTTGCAGACGCGCCAGCAGCGGTGGATGACCGCCCTTTCTCACCCACGCCACATCACCCGCCGTCACGGTAACCTCGGCATTGCCGTAATGCGCTAACACGAAGTTACTGATATCGGCGACCTGCTGGTCATTCAGTTTGTCGACATAGGACGGCGAACTGAAGCCCGGCATCAGCACCTGATAATCGGCGGTGTCACGTTGCACACCAAACAAAATGGCAGAGATCAGGTTGTTCGGATTACGCAGCCCGGTTGCCGTGTTGTGGAACAATGATGGATAGGCCTGATTAGCACTGCCCGCGCCATCCGGCTGGTGACAGCTGGCGCAGTTGCCGCTGAACAGCGCCGCGCCGTTGTCCAGCGAGTGATTGGCGTTGTTCGGATTGCGCCCACGCACGCTGTTTTCCACATCATAAGGCGCGCCGTAGCTGAAGGCTGGAATAGTGTCGCCTTCATCACGAATCGGTGCGGTGCCTTTCAGTTAAGTGGCGATAGCATGTAAATCGCTGTCCGGCAGATACTGCAGGCTGTGCTCAACCGCTTCCGCCATACCGCCCGCCGCCTGGTTTTTGCCCGGTGCGCGTCCGGTTTTCAGATACTGCACCAACTCGTCATCGCTCCAGCCGCCAATTCCGCTCACCTCATCCGACGTGATGTTTGGCGCATACCAGCTACCCAGCGGTCCGCCAGCCAGTGGACGATCCTGCTGCTCCTGCATCATAAATCCGCGCGGAGTATGGCAGGTGTTGCAGTGTGCCAGCCCGTTCACCAGATAGTTACCGCGATTCCACTCCACGCTTTTGCTGCCATCGTTCTGCCACATCTTGTTGTTGGCGAACATCATGTTCCAGAAGCGCATGCTGAAGCGCAGATTAAACGGGAACGGCAGATCGGTCTGCGGGTTGTGCTGCGCCTGCGCTTTGACGCCATGCATCATGTAGTAGTAAAGCGTGTGCAGATCTTCATCGGTCATCATGCTGTAAGAGGTATATGGCATCGCCGGATAGAGTTGCGCGCCGTCCGCGCGAACACCGTGCCGCACTGCCTCGGAGAACTGGGCCTCGCTATAATTGCCGATGCCGCTGCTATCCGGCGTAATGTTGGTGGCGTAAATGGTGCCCATCGGCGAAGCAATACCGTATCCACCGCGGTAAGCGGTTTTACTGCCCGGCGCAGTGTGGCACGCCTGGCAGTCAGACGCGGTGGCAACCTGTTCACCCTGACGCAGCAAATTCACGTCCATAGCTCTAAATGATAATTTAGCTCAAAAATTGTTGGGTTTGGGATAGTTGCGAGGAGGGATTGAATGTGGGTAAAAATTAATCACACAGACAGTTGAACGCTATTATTGAAAGCGCTCTCTGATGTGCTGAAGATATTCGCAGATCATAAAGATGGTTGGGGAATAGCGTTCTGGTTCTTGTCAGTGAACAGCTTTCTTGGTGGTCAACGCCCACAGGATATGTTGGCTAAACACTCAGAGCGGGTGATTGAAGCCGCAAGGGACGAAATCGAAGGGGTTGGACATGGATAAACGGCCAGAGCAAATGAAGGCTCAGCCCCTCTGCATTAATAATTCATTGACGTTGGTAAATGACATTTAGTTCGATAATACAGTTATTGACCTGGATATAAGAAATACGAGGCTGATAGATACCGGTCAATAACAGCGCCGGATTTCGTTAAATTAAATAACCCTGCAATTAAAATAGCTACATATCGCTTATTAGTCTTATTAGTCTTATTAGTCTTATTATTTTATTCTGGTTCTTAAATGTGTTCTGATGATGTTATTGCCACTCCCATGGATTGAGCAACATAACGCCTAGTCCTTCAAAGTCCCTGGTATTTCGCGTAACTACAGTCATATCATGACGAAAGGCAGCGGCCGCGATCATTGCATCATTCGCGGAACGTTGGTCGGGTACATGGAGGCTCGCACAATAAATGGCAGTTTCGGCATCAAAAGGCAGTACACGGCCTGAAAACTCACGTAATACCACTGATGCAAACCATTCGCGTAGCATTTCTCCCTGACGCACATCCTTTCGCAACACCTGAAGGATGCCTTTTTCGATCTCCATAATCGTAATCGCTGATATGAACATATCACCCGCATCTACCGTATCCGTCCAGTTGGATACTTGTGGATCAATTTTGGGCGTCCTTGCCTTACGCATTTCCGAAATGACATTGGTATCAAGCAAATATCTCATGAAAAATCCACATCCCTGAAGTCTATGTCCACTCGTTGAGGATCAAAATCGATATCAGCGACACCGGGCATAGCAAGTGCATCCTGGATATTGCGTCGTGTACCCGTTAGCTTTTTATATTCCTCAAACGTCATCAATACGTGGGCTGGTTCTCCGCGATCAGTGATGTATACAGGGCCTTCCTCCGCCAGTTTTTTCGCAGCTGATACCTGCTGATTGAACGAACGGCTCGAAATTGTTGAGATACCCATAACAGCCTCCTGAGAATGAAGAAACATAACTACATGATACGTCAGCTGCACAATATTTCAACACCATGCTGAAAATAAGCATGTTTCAAGGGTACTGGAAATCTAGCTGATTGAAGTTCAAGAAAAATAAGAATAGCGGTGATAAATTAGCAGCGGCGTTTTCACATCCTCCGGCAAGCGCTCACTCAGCGGCTTTTCAAATATCGCCAGGCACTGCTCGATCTCGCGCCGCATGTCATGCCCCAGCACCATATCCATGGTCCCTTTCTCCAGCAGCAAGCGACTCGATTCACTCAACTCATGCCCGGCGAAGATCACCTGATCCTGTACACCAAATGCCTCTAACGCTTTAGCTACGCCTTCGTTGCCGCCCGCCGTGTTGTAAATTCCGGCCAGCGGTTTGCCCTCTTCCAGCCACTTTTTCACGCTGTGCCAGGCGGTTGCGGCTTCGTCGTTAATGTTGACGCGGTCGCGAATCGTCAGCCACGGGAAAGCCTCTCGCAGCACGCGACGAAAGCCGATCTCGCGCTCCTCCTGGGTGCGATAGGTCGAACTGCAAATCAGCAGAATATTGCCTGGTTGCTGCGGCGGCAGCATGCGGCCCATAAACCAACCGGCAGTCGCGCCTGAAGCGGTCTGATCGATACCCACATAAGCAGTACGCCGCGAATTGGGCAGATCGCTGGTGAGGCAAATCACCTGCACACCATCATCAATGGCGGCTTTAACCGCACGGTTGATCTTCACGTCATCGCGACACACCAGAATAATGCCGCTGGCTTCAGTAGCGCGGCGTTCAATCAGCTTGCTAAAGCGGTCAGCGTGGAATTGCGCACTCGGTAGCGTATCCAACGTGATGTGCAGTTGTGGACGTTCGCGCATTACCGCGCGTGCATGAAACTCAAGCTGCGCGACAAAGCTGGTGCCGGATTCACACACAATCGCGATACGTTTTGCCGCTCCGCGAGGGTCTTCTGTGTCACTCAGCCCCAACCGCACCATGGCATTTTCAACTTTCTTGCGCGTCACCTCGCGCACGCCTTGCCGTCCATTGATCACGCGGTCTACGGTGGCGGGACTGACGCCCGCTTCCTGCGCGATGGCTTTAATGGATGGCGATTTCCAGTTTTGCAGCGTCATGATATTTCCTGATGTCCTTCACCTCATGGATGAAACAGTAGCTTGATAAGACACTGATAATCAAATTGTTATAACTCCATGAATCCAGCGAACAATCATATATTTGAGGTCATTAACCTCAAATTTTCATGTGATCGGCCTCATCCTTTTAGCATCCGTTTCAGGCTTTGCTTTGACTTAAAACTTCACCAATACGCTTAATAGCGCCATCACCTGTCGCCCTCATAGGAATTAAAAAATGCTCAATGTTGCTCTCTTAGGTGCTGGCCGTATTGGACAGATCCACGCTGGGAATATCGCCGCGCATCCGCAATGTCGTCTGGCGTATGTGATGGATGTCTACGCCCCTGCTGCTAATGTGCTGGCAGAGAAATACAGTGCCAAAGTGGCAGATCTCGACACCATTCTGGCGGACAGTTCGGTTGATCTGGTGGCGATTTGCAGCGCCACTAACACCCATGCAGATTTGATTGAAGCCGCCGCGCGCGCCAAAAAAGCCATCTTCTGTGAGAAGCCGGTGGATTTAAGTTTGCAGCGCGTGCAGAGCTGTTTAGCCACGGTGCGTGAAGCAGGCGTGCCATTGATGGTTGGCTTTAACCGACGCTTTGACCCGAGCATGGCGCATTTGCAGGCGTGTCTGCGTGATGGCGAGATTGGTGAAACCGAACTGGTGACCATCAGCTCACGCGATCCGGGCGCACCGCCTGCTGAGTACGTTAAAGTCTCAGGCGGTCTGTTCCGTGATATGACGATTCATGATTTTGATATGGCGCGCTGGTTGTTAAATGAAGAGCCGGTATCGGTGTACGCCAGCGCGGCGGCGCTGGTTGATCCCGAAATTAAAGCGCTGGGCGATGTCGATACCGCCGTTGTCACCCTCACCTGTGCCAGCGGCAAGATGGCGGTGATCACCAACAGCCGTCGTGCCAGCTACGGCTACGATCAGCGTATTGAAGTGCACGGCAGCGAAGGGATGTTGCAGGTAACGAATCAGCTGGAGTCTCAGCTGGTGAAATCCGTGGCAAACGGGGTGGTGGCGCAGAAGCCGCAGCACTTCTTCCTGCAGCGTTATGCCGATGCTTACCGCAATGAACTGGCGACCCTCATTGAGGCGCTGGCAAAAGGCGAAGGCCAGTACCCTGGCGGGAATGATGGGTTGCAGGCGTTATTACTGGCGGATGCAGCGCTCGAGTCATTGAAAACCGGCAAGCCGGTATCGCCGCAGTCGCTACTATAAGACGGTGCTGATAAGGGGCGAACTCTGGTCCGTCCCTTAAACCATTACCCATAAAGATGGAAGCTTGATTGAAAGCTCACTGAAGCTTAAGTAAACCGGTCAGCGCGACATAGGCAGCATTGTGTTGCTCATTCATGCCGACGTTAAGCAAGCAAAACGCATAGGCTTCAGGGCGTCCGTTAAGACGCCCTGGCTTGTTTTAACGCTGTGGATGATTCACTTCCAGCGGACGCAGGTCAAACAACAGCACTTCTGCGTTATCGCCTTGAGCGAAGTGCAATGCGCTCTCATTACGCACTCGCGCACCGTCACCTTCTTTGAATTTCACACCGTTCACTTCGATGCTGCCGCGCGCCACATGAATATAGGCGTAACGATCGGCATCCAGTGCGAAGGTCTGCTGCTCGGCACCATCAAAGAAACCGGCATAGATGCGGATATCCTGACGTACGCTCAGGCTGCCCTCTTCCCCCTCCGGCGAGATAATCAAACGCAGTTGCCCGCGTTTCTCGCTCTCTGGCACGGAGATCTGCTGATAGCCCGGCTGGGTATTGCGCTCGCCCGGTACAATCCAGATTTGCAGGAAGTGCACGTTATCGCTCTTCGAGTGGTTGAACTCGCTGTGCGTCACACCGCTACCCGCGCTCATCAACTGCACATCACCGGAGACGATCACCGAGCCGGTGCCCATTGAATCTTTATGCTCCAGCGCGCCGTCCAGCACATAGGAGATGATCTCCATATTGTTGTGTGGATGCGCACCAAAGCCACGACCCGGTGCGACACGGTCGTCATTGATTACCAGCAGATCGGAGAAGCCAATCTGTTTAGGATCCCAGTAATTCGCGAAGGAAAAAGTGTGATGTGAATTCAGCCAACCGTGGTCACCCACTCCGCGTTGTTCTGACAGACGTTGTTCAATCATGGTTTGCTCCTCAAATGTGCGGTGGAAAGACGCTTGCCCTTCCGAATGAGGATAAGTATACGTAAACTAATTTGCCCAACAATGCGCTAACCTGACAATGACTGTCACCGAAAAGTGGACAATATGCAGATAGAAGATCTTCGTATTTATGTCGCAGTAATTAAAGCCGGTAACTTCACCGCCGCCGCCGAACAGTTGATGCTGTCGAAGCAATACGTTAGCCGCCGTATCGCCGCGCTGGAGGAATCACTCGGTGCGCGTCTGCTGAATCGCAACACGCGTAAACTGTCGGTGACGGATAACGGCCAACTCTTTGCCCAACATGCGCAACGTATTCTCGATGATGTGCAGGAAGCCCAGCAGGCGGTATCTGGCCGGCAACAGGTGTTGCAAGGCAGCTTTCGTCTTAGTGTTCCGATGTCGTTTGGCATCAGCCATTTGTCACCGTATATCGCCGAGTTCATCAGTCAGCACCCCGGATTGCAGTTCCAGGTGGAGTTGGCGGACCGCTACGTCGATATGGTCGGTGAAGGCTTTGATATGGCGATCCGTATTGGCACCCTGCCCGACTCAAGCTTAATCGCCAAACGTCTGGGCGTATTTCGCCGCGTGATCTGCGGCAGTCCGTCATACATTCAGGGCGCGGGCGCACCACGTGAACCGGAGGATCTGCTCAATCATGCTTGTTTGCGTTACGGGCGAGAAAGCCAGACCGGCTGGGAACTGTTTAACGGTGAACAACGCAAGGTGATGGCGGTGCAAGGCCCGATGGTGAGCAATAATGGCGAGATGCTGCGTGATGCGGCAGTGGCTGGATTGGGGCTGATTCTACTGCCGGAGTTTATCGTGGCACCGGCCTTAGCCAGCGGTGATTTGATGACCGTGCTGGATGAGTGGCAGCCTTCCTCACTCAACCTGAACGCGCTCTATCCACAGCATCGTCAGCGCAGCGAAGTGAATCGAGTATTTATGGCGTTTTTGCAGGAAAAGTTGGCAGGATAATGAAACGGGCGACCTGATGGCCGCCCGATAAGAATCAACTAGGCGCTTTCATGCGCAAACGTAATCGACTTTCTCCGTGCATCGCGCACCGCGATACCATGAATCAACAAGCCCAACACCGCCAGAATCGCACCGACCCAACCCGTAGACTGCCAGCCAAGGCCCGCAGAAATGGTCACGCCACCCAGCCATGCGCCGAGCGCATTCGCCAGGTTAAATGCCGAGTGATTCAACGCCGCCGCCATGGTTTGCGCATCGCCCGCCACATCCATTAAACGGATTTGCAGCACGCTCGCCAGCGCCACCATGGTACCGACCAGCATCACGTTGAGTGAACCGGCAAACGCATAGTGCGCGGTGAACACAAAAGCACTCAGCACCAGCACCGACCAGATCAGCACCATACGAATGGTTTTCTCCAGTCCACGATCCGCCAGACGACCACCCACCACGTTGCCGATAATCATGCCGAGTCCAAACAGCGCCAGCACCACCGGAATCCAACTCACTGGCATTTGTGCCAGTTCGGTCAGCGTAGGTTTCACGTAGCTGAACACCGAGAACAAGCCGCCGCTGCCGATCGCACCAATCGCCAGCGTCAGCAACACCTGCTTGCGCGTCAGCGCCGAGAGTTCACGCAACGGACTGGCGGTTTTGTCACCCGCCACGTTCGGCACCCACATGCCCACCAGCACCATGGTCAACAGCGCTAATACGCCAACAATGGCGAACGCTTCACGCCAGCCAAACACCTGTCCAATCGCGGTAACCGCAGGCACGCCAAGCAGGTTGGCGATCGTCAGGCCAAATAGCACCATCGAAACGGCCTGAGCACGTTTTCTGCGCTCTACCAATCCAGCAGCGACCAATGCGGCGACACCAAAGAACGTGCCGTGCGGAAAACCGGCGAGGAAACGCGCCAGCAGCATTGAGTAGTAACCCGGTGCTACCGAGCTAAACAGGTTACCCGCGGCAAACAGGCCCATCAGCGTCATCAGGAAGTTACGACGTGAAGCGCGAGCACCGAGCACAGCCAACAGCGGTGCGCCGATCACCACGCCCAGCGCGTAGATACTGATCAGGTGGCCCGCCGTAGGGATAGAAACATTGAGGCCGGTGGCGGCATCGGGCAGCAGGCCCATGATGACGAATTCGCCGGTACCAATGGCAAAGCCACCGGTGCCGAGCGCAAACAGCGCTTTGAGCACACTGGCGCGTGGCAGCGATGCCTGCTCCGGCAGCTGATTAAGTTGAGGTTGTGCAGATGACATGGTTTTCCAGTAACGCAGGTGAAGAATCCAATCACAATCGTGGCGGCATTGAAGGCCACCATCGTTGAGACTGAAAGGTTTTAGCGGAACATGATAACTGATTTAAATGAAAATTCGATGGCAGAGAATTATGTGGCTGCTAATTAATCGTTGATTAGCCGCCTTGCGCCCATCACGGCGCAAAGCAAGGGTATGTTGACCGGCACCGCTGCAGTGTGTGCATTTTCGTTAAGCAACCTGCCGTGCTAGCAGCGCCGCGCCGATCATTCCGCCGTTATGGGCAAACACGCCGGGCACCACCAAAGGATGCTGAGTGCTGCGCAACACATAACGCTGCACTTCCTCATTCAATGCTTCCATCAACGCTGTCACCGAAGCCAATCCTCCGCCCACCGCCACCAACGATGCACCGGTGATATTGATAGTGTAAGCCAGCGGCTGACTTACCAGTTGTAACCACACCTGAATCGTGCGATTAGCCTGCACTTCCTGCTGTTGCCAGCCGGCGATAATGTCGAGGCTGCTCGCATTGACGTCATACAAAGTGCGATGGAGATTCTCCAGCCCGCGCGCGCCGCCGTAACTATCGAGACAGCCTTTTTGACCGCAGGGACAAGGCTGGCGCGGCAAGCGTATTGTCTCGCCTTCAATGTCCACTTCGGTCAGCGTAATCGGACCATGGCCCCATTCACCCGTCAGGCCATTCTGTCCGGTGATGATTCGCCCATCTGCCACCAAACCGCCGCCGACGCCGGAACCGAGAATGGCGCCAAACACCACTTTGTGCCCTTTGCCCACACCTGCCTGCGCTTCCGCGAAAGTGAAGCAGTCGGCATCGTTATGCACGATCACTTTACGTTGCAGTAACTCTCCCAGCGCCTGGCTGAGGTTGCGTTGATGAAAGGCTGGGATGTTACTGGCAAACATCTCACCGCTATCCGGTGCCACGATGCCCGCAGTGGAGATCGCCAGCGGTGAATCCGTGCTGAAATGCTGATGTTGTTGGATCATGCGGCTCACCAGCGCGGTAAAATCCGGCCAGCTGTCTGCCGGGATTTTTTGCTGATCGAGGATCGTCAGCTGCTGCTGCGCATCCATCACACCCAACTTCACGAACGAACCGCCCAGATCGAGGCAGATCACTGCCGGTGTTGTACTCATAAACGTTTATCCATCACATCACGCAGGCCGTCGCCCAGCACATTAAAGCCGAGCACAGTAATCAAAATCGCCAGTCCGGGAAACAGCGACACGTAAATATTCAGCCCAAGGAAGTTGCGCCCATCACTCATCATGGTGCCCCACTCCGGCATCGGCGGTTGCACGCCTAACCCCAGAAACGACAAGCTGGCCGCCGACAGCACCACTGCGCCCGCCGTTAAAGTCGATTGCACAATCAGCGGTCCGATTGAGTTGCGCAGAATGTAATGGGTAATGATACGCGGATAGCGCACGCCCAGCATATGCGCGGCTTCAATGTACTCCATGTTCTTAAGGCCGAGCGTCAGGTTACGACTAAGGCGCGCATACACCGGAATGGAGAACAGCGAAATCGCGATCAGCATATTGGCCAGCCCTTCACCCAGCACGCTAACAATCAAAATCGCCAGTACGATACCGGGAAAGGCGAAAATAATATCCATCACCCACATAATCAGCGCATCGATTTTGCGTCCTGCCAGACCGGAGATGATGCCAAGCGGAATACCAATCACCATCGAGATCGCCACACTCAGGCAGACCTCGAACAGCGTGATGCGCGCGCCATAAATCACGCGGGCGAAGATGTCGCGGCCATAGTCGTCCGTGCCAAACCAGTGCGCAGCAGAGGGAGCCTGCAAGGTGTTCAGCAGATCCTGTTCGATCGGATCCCAATGGGTTAACAGCGGTGCTAACACCGCGGCCAGCACCACCAGCAGCACCAATCCGCCGCCAATCGCTATCGACGGATTGTTCTGTAGCATGCGCAGGAACTGGCGACGGCGCGATCGTGTCGGCAGCAAAGAGGTATCGAGGCTGTTCATCAGTCGAACCTTATTTTTGGATTGAGCAGGCCAATCAATATTTCACCCACCAGGTTCATCAGCACCACGCCGGTGACCGCCACCAGCGTCACGCCCTGAATCACCGGGTAGTCGCGGTACTTCACCGAATCCACCAGCAGGCGGCCAATGCCTGGCCAGTTAAACACCGACTCCGTCACCACGGCGCCACCAATCAGGCTACCGAAGTTAAGTGCGACGATGGTGACAATCGGGATCAAGGCGTTGCGCAGCGCATGTTTCCAGTGAATATTCGCCGACGATAAGCCTTTGGCTTTGGCGGTACGAATATAGTCCTGACTCAGCACATCCAGCATGCTGGAGCGTGTCATGCGGGCAATCATCGCCATCGGCAAAATCGCCAGCGTGACGGTCGGCATCACGTAGTTCTTCCAGGAGTCCGCGCCCAACAGCGGCAACCAGCCGAGTTCCACCGCAAAGTAGTTCATCGCCAGCAGCGCGAGCCAGAAGTTGGCTATCGATGCGCCCGCAATGGTCAGCACCATCACGATTTGATCGGGAATACGCTGGCGATAGATCGCCCCGGTCATGCCCGCAGGCACGCCGATAGCAATCGCCAGCAGATAGGCCAGCGCCGCCAGCGACAAGGTGTAGGGCAAACGCTCGCTGATTTCGGTGATTACCGGGCGCTGTGACTGCAACGATTCCCCCAGATTGCCGTGCAGTGCTTCAGTAGCAAATTTGATGTACTGCAGCGGCAGCGGCTGATCCAAACCCAGCCGGATGCGCATGTTATCCACCGCTTCCTGCGGCGCTTCCGGGCCCGCCATCAGGCGTGCCGGATCCCCCGGCAACGCGCGGATGGCGATAAATACGATGATCGACACACCGAAAATAATCAGCGGCAGCGAGAGCACCTTTTTCGCGACATACGCTTTCATCTATCAGTTCTTCACTGCATCGCGAACCACAATCTGTCCGCCAGGCTGCATGGTGACGCCGCTGATGTTTTTGCGCGAGGCGTAGAGATCATCCTGATAGAACAGCAGCACCTGCGGAGCCAGCCCGCTGATCTGTTTCTGTGCCTGGAAATAGAGATCTTTACGTTTCGCATCGTCAAGCGTGGAGGCGGCGGTATCGATCAGGTCATCGGTTTGCTTATCACTAAAGAAGCCGAGGTTCGCGCCGCCCGGTGCAAAGCTGGCGCTGTGATATAGCGGGCGCAGCTGCAAGTCGGAACCGTATAAACCGGATGACCATGACGCCAATACTGCATCAGTGCCCTGCTGGGCTTTCTCTTTGGCATCGGCGAAGGCGGCTTTGGTCCAGACGCCGCTTTCCATCTGGCGCACATTCAACTTCACGCCGATTTTAGCCCACAGCCCCTGCAACACCTGCGCGGTGCGCGCATCGGGTGCCTGAACAGCAATTGACATGCTAAAGCCATCCGGGTAACCCGCCGCTTTCAGCAAGTCTTTGGCTTTCTGCACATCGTAAGGATAATCCTTCAGATTCTTATCGTAGTTGGCATCGACTGGTGCCAGTGAAGAGTTAGCCGGCTGTGCATAACCAAACATGATGGCTTTCACCAGCGCCTGCTGATCGGTAGCAAAGTTCAGCGCCTGACGCACGCGCACGTCGCTCAACGCTTTGCTTTGCGTATTCAGATCCACCCAGAACACGGCCGCACCCGGCGACTGTTTTAAATTAACGTTGGCATTGTTTTTCAACATGCCGGCGAATTGCGGTGGCACCGGGTTAATAATATCGACCTGTCCGGATTGCAGCGCCATATTCATCACGGAAGGCTCACTGCTCCACGTCCATTTAATTTCATCAGGGCCGTTTGATTGACCCCAATAATCACTGTTCTTTTTCTCCAGCACATATTCGCCAGATTTATATTGTTCCAGCTTATACGGCCCGGTGCCGTCCGCCTTATTATTGATGCTGCCTGCTTTATCTGCGGTAGGGCTGACCATTAATCCTGGTCCCGATGCCAGCACGGTTAAAAAGGCCGGATTGATTTTTTTCAGCTCAAACTCAACCGTTAAATCATCGGTTTTCTTCACATCCTGAATAAAGGTGCGAACTTTACCGCTGCCCGCCAGACCGCGTTTGGTATCCAAATGGCGCTGGAAGTTTTCGACTACCGCATCGGCATTAAACGGCGTGCCGTCGTGGAATTTTACGTTGGGGCGCAGCTTAAAGGTCCAGTGCAATCCGCTGCTGTCCGCACTCCAGGAGAGCGCCAGCGCGGGAATAATCTTGCCGTCATCACCCAAACGCGTCAGGCCTTCGTACATCGGGTCGAGTACCGTGCCGGTAAAGGTAGCGGTCTGGTTGCCCGGATCCATGCTGCGTGGCGGTTCGTTTTGCATAATCACCAGCTGGCTGGCCATTGCCGCCGAGCTTGCCAGTGACGCCATGATACAACCGGCCAGCGTCAGTACCTTTAAATGCTTGAATGTGCTTTGCATGAAGGCCCTCAATGAATCATTGAAATGTTAGGTGAATTAACAACGTTATATAAGGCACACTCTCTGAACAAAAGCCAATACGTAAGTTCATATATTTTACTTATAGTAAGATCTGCGTTCAGAAAATTAACTAAATATCGTTGAATTTGTTTTCCAGCCTCATTATTGTCAGGTCATATCGCTAATGCAGTGAGAACCAACATGCTCAATGCCCACCAGCAGCAAATTTTGCGTCTGCTTATTGCCTCGCACGGCATGAGCC
Organism: Pantoea sp. Seng; assembly: GCF_009829935.1. Classification (NCBI taxonomy): domain Bacteria; kingdom Pseudomonadati; phylum Pseudomonadota; class Gammaproteobacteria; order Enterobacterales; family Erwiniaceae; genus Pantoea; species Pantoea sp. Seng. Next base: position 40,226 of record NZ_SZZV01000017.1, read on the forward strand.
GTACCGCTATTGCGGAAAATATGAAGTTGAGCAAAGCCGCGATTAGCCCACTGGTCAAAGAGATGCTGAATGCCGGATTGCTGGAAGAGAGCCTGGCGGAATCCAGTGGTCAGGGTCGGCCATCGGTATTATTAAAAATGCGTGCTGACAGCGCCTATTTTCTCGGCGCCTCGCTACTCGGCGAGTACGTCGTTTTAGTGCTGATTGATATGCATGGACTGGTGCTGGCGAGCACGCACATGCCACTCGATCCTGATCCCCAACAGCTGAGTGTGACGCTAGCAGCAGCGATTCCCGATTTGATTGCGCAGAAAGGCATTTCAGCCGATCAATTAATTGGCCTGGGCGTTACGCTCTCCGGATTTGTCGATGAAAATCAGGCAATTTGCGTGCAATCAGCGCTTCTGGGCTGGAAGAATGTCCCGCTGGCCGACATGCTCAAACAGCAAACCGGGCTGGACGTCTCGCTGGAGAACGATGCCAAAGCGCTGGCCGTCAGCGAGAAGATCTTCGGCGTGGCGAAAAAAGCGCGCAACTTCACCCTGATTTCCCATGGTGACGGCATCGGTTCCGCACACTTCTTCCAGGGTCAACTGCATCGCGGCGCACACGGCGGGGCCGGTGAAATCGCCCACTGCACCATCGAACCCGGCGGACGCCCTTGCCGATGCGGCAAACGCGGCTGCCTGGATACTCTCGCCTCGCTGACCGCGATTCGCGAGAGCATGCGCGATAAAGCACTCGAGAGCCAAACCATCGCCGAATTGGAAGCGCTGGCGGTGAAAGGCAACAGTGCCGCCATCGCCATTCTGCATCAGGCTGGTCACGCGCTGGGCCTCTCGATCGCCAACATTATTCAGATGAACGATCCCGAATTGATCGTCATCGCACATCAACCCGATGCTTTTGACGGCTTACTGAAAACCGTGGTGATGCAATCCATTGATAGCCACGTGTTGCCGTCGATCATGGGCAAAACCCCGATTTCCAGCATCGTGATCAGCGAACAGAGCTGGGCGCGCGCCGCGGCAAGCGTGGCAGCATATCGATTTATCATTCAATTACCCGACTAGCGGAGGCTGTATGCGCATTGCTTTTGGTGGCATTCATACGGAGTGCAGTACGTATAACCCGGTGCTGAACTATGCCGACGACTTCCGCATCGTGCGCGGTGACGATCTGCTGACCAACCCCTACTTTGCTTTCCTGCAGGATTACGATGCCGAATTTCTGCCGACCTTCCATGCGCGCGCCATCGCCGGTGGCCCGGTGGCGCGGGTCACTTATGATGACTTCAGGCAGGATTTTCTCACCCGTCTGCAAGCCCAGCTGCCGGTGGACGGCGTCTACCTCGCCATGCACGGCGCGGTGTATGTGGAAGGGATGGAAGATGCCGAAGGTGACTGGATTACTGCCACGCGCGAACTGGTCGGCCCGGATTGTCCGATCACCGTCAGTTACGATCTGCATGGCAACGTGACGCAGCGCATCATCGATGCCATTGATATGTTCTCAACCTATCGCACGGCGCCGCACATCGATGTGGAAGAAACCATGCGTCGATCCGTGTCGATGCTGGTGAAAAGCCTCCAAACCGGCGTGAAACCCGGTGTGATTTGGGCACCGATTCCGGTGGTGCTGCCCGGTGAGCGCACCAGTACCGAAGATGAACCGGCAAAAAGTTTGTATGCGCGTTTGCCGGGTATCAATGAAATCGACCACATTTGGGATGCGTCGCTGATGGTCGGCTATGTCTGGGCCGATGAACCGCGCGCCACTGCGGCGGCAATCATGACCGGTACCGACGCCGATGTGCTTTCCGAACAGGCAGCAAAACTGGCGCTGGCATACTGGCAGGCGCGCGACGAGTTTGTCTTCGGCTGCGTCACAGGCAGCACCGAAGAGTGCGTGAAAATGGCCATCGCCAGTGAAACTGCACCGGTGATTTTGGCCGACTCGGGCGATAACCCGACCGGTGGTGGCGTGGGCGATCGTGCCAATCTGCTGGCAGAGTTGATTCGCCAGGGCGCGCAGGATGTGATCGTCGCCGGAATCACCGATAAACCGGCCACCGATGCTGCTTTTGCGGCAGGCGTTGGGGCGAAACTCACTCTGACGATCGGTGCCACGCTCGATCCCGCAGGGGGGAAAGTTACTGCAGAATTTGAAGTCCTGCTGGTGAGTGATGATGCGCGTTCGCTGGCTAAACAGGCGCTGCTGAAAACCGGCGGCATTACGGTGGTGGTCGCCGATCGTCGTCGCCCTTATCACAATATCGCTGATTTTGAATTGCTGGGGCTTCATCCTGCGCAGGCAAAAATTGTGGTGGTGAAATCGGGTTATCTGTCACCGGAACTGGCACCATTTGCTAATCCTAACCTGATGGCGCTGTCTGAAGGCGTGGTGGATCAGTACGTCGAACGTCTGGCGCGTAAACGTAAACTGCAGCCTGCCTATCCTTTCGACACTGACTTTGAATTTCTGCCGGTCAGCACCCGTTCGGCTCGCTTTGTGGCGGCCAAATGAGTCGCGAGCCGGTCTTGCAGGTAGAAAACCTCACCGTTGCGTTTCGCCATGACGATCAGTGGCGTGAGGTAGTGAAGAACGTATCGATGACCATCAACGCCAGTGAGACGCTGGCGATTGTCGGGGAGTCGGGTTCGGGCAAAAGCGTGACGTCGATGGCGATTATGCGCTTGCTGAATATGCGCCACGCGCGCGTGACCGGCAAAGTGCTGCTGAACGGCGTGGACCTGCTGAATCTGAGCGAAAAAGCGATGCGCGATATTCGTGGCAACGCCGTGGCGATGATTTTTCAGGAGCCGATGACCAGCCTCAACCCCTCTTTCACCATTGGTCACCAGATCGCTGAAGTCCTGATCAACCATCGCAACATCAGTAAGCGGGCGGCGCGGAAAGAGACGGTGAAGCTGCTGGAGAAAGTGCGCATTCCTAATGCCGCTAAACGCTTCGATGATTATCCGCATCACTTTTCCGGCGGCATGCGCCAGCGTGTGATGATTGCCATGGCGCTGGCGTTGCGGCCAAAACTGCTGATTGCCGATGAGCCGACGACCGCACTGGATGTCACTATCCAGGGGCAAATTCTCGACCTGATTAAGACATTGCAGGAAGAGGAAGGCACCGCGGTACTGTTTATCACCCACGATATGGGCGTAGTGGCAGAAGTCTCGGATCGCACGCTGGTGATGTATCAAGGTGATGTGATGGAAACCGGCACCACGGCGGACATTTTCTCGGCGCCAGCGGCGGATTATACGGGCACGCTGATCGCTACCGTGCCGCAGCTCGGCGCCATGCGTGGCATTTCGGGGCCGCAGAAGTTTGCGCTGAAAGGTGATGCGGTGGCACTGCTACCTGAGCGCCCCGCTTCGCAACAGCCGCTGCTGTCGGTAAAAAACCTTAGCACCCGGTTCAGCATCCACGAAGGGCTGTTAAGCCGCAAAACCGGTGCGGTGCATGCGGTGGAGAATATCTCTTTCGATCTGATGCCCGGCGAAACCTTGTCGCTGGTCGGTGAATCCGGCTGTGGAAAATCCACCACCGGTCGCTCCCTCACCCGGCTGGTGAAAGCCGATGCCGGCGAGATCGCTTTCGACGGTTATGACGTGCTAAATCTCTCCTCCAGCGAACTGCGCCAGTTACGTCGGGCGATGCAGATGATATTTCAGGACCCGTTCGCCAGCCTTAATCCAAGGATGTCGATTCTCGAAGCCCTGACCGAGCCTTATCTGCAACATCAGCTCGGCAGTAAACAGGCTGCTCGGGAAAAGGCGGCGGAGTTGATGGAACGTGTGGGTTTGTCTTCGGCGATGATGAAACGTTATCCACATGAGTTTTCCGGCGGTCAGCGCCAGCGCATCTGTATTGCCCGTGCATTGATGCTCGACCCCAAAATGATTATTGCCGATGAATCCGTCTCTGCGCTGGATGTGACCGTGAAGGCGCAGATTATTAATCTGCTGTTGGATCTGCAGAGCAGCCTAGGGCTGTCTTATCTGTTTATTTCGCACGATATGGCGGTGGTGGAACGCATCAGCCATCGCGTGGCGGTGATGCTGTTGGGCGAGATTGTCGAGATCGGCCCGCGCGCCGCGATCTTTGAGAATCCGCAGCATGACTACACGCGCAAGTTATTGTCATCGGTGCCGGTTCCAGATCCAGCTCGACGTCATCTCAAGCGCCATATGGACGTTAGCGAGCTGAAAAGCCCGGTGCGCGCTCTGGGGTTTGTGCCGGAAACACGGCGCTATCGCGAGGTGAGCGCCGGGCATTGGGTGATGGAGAGTTAAAGCAGACGCAACAGATAAATCAATAATGCTGCCCGCATTATGCGAGCTAAATCATGAAGCTATAAGCTTCCAAAGCTCTTACCGTCATTGGCAATCCAAGCTTTAACAATGAGGTAAGATACTCCTCTGAACCGATTGCTGGATTTTTAAGGCTTGTACGCTGCTCTCGCACCGCCTTTAAAACCAGCGCTCGATTCAGATCGATTAAATCTAAAATAAATTCATCCGGATGCATCGCCTCAATCTCCAGCGCATCCAAATTCTCGCCCGGGAAATCTTTTAAATTGAATGTGACTATGACTTCTGCATTACATTTTATTGCCGCAGCAACCACATGCCTGTCATCTTCATCAGGCAGTGATAACCCAGAAATCAGCGGCTCAAAACCAGTCACAAGAGCATCAGGAAGCGCTTTGTCCATTAGCACTTCTATACGCTTAACCTTGTCCGGCGTGACTTCAGGCATATTTTTAACCAAGTTTCGTTGCCATTCATCATGGATAGTCGCGGTCCACTTAGGCATGTATAAACCACTTAGTCCAAGTCGCATAAGCAAGTCACGAAGCATGTTTGGATAAATAACACAGGCATCAAGTACAACCGGATAAGGCGAGTGAGTCATTAGTAAAGACCGAGTCCTTGGCTTAAGTCAGCCAACTCCTGCATAGCATTATTACTTTCACTTTCGCGCTGAGCTTTATAGCGCATCAGGTCTGCAAAAAGCACGCGGCGATGGCGGCCAGTTTTATGATATGGCAGCTTCCCCTCTTCCAATAGTTTCACCATATGAGGCCGTGAGACATTGAGGATATTGGCTGCTTCCTGTGTGGTTAATTCAGCATGAACCGGAACGACCTGCACCGCATTTCCAACGGCCAGTTCTCCCAACACCTTCATTAGCAACGTTAAAGCTGAGGTTGGCAACTCGATTTGGTGAGTTTCGTCGTTTGCATCCTGAATGGATATGACTTGTGTCTCCAGCTTTGTGGAGAGAAAAGTCGCCAGTTCTCTTTGTCCACGTAGAGCGGCCTCAATTTCCTTCTGAGCCGGAAGGCTGACATTGTCCAGAATTGAGTTTGTCATGAGTTTTCCAGTTTCTTAGTTCGTGAATTACAGCGCTCTAATACTAATCGAAACAAACGAAACAAACAACATCCGAAATAAACGAAACAACCAGTCTGTTCCTTGTACTATAGCAACCGCAGTAAACGCGCCGGGTTTCCGGCGTAAACGCCCTTCTGCGTGATGTCTTTCGTCACCACACTGCCCGCGCCGATGACCGCGCCATCGCAGATGCTGACCGCCAAAATACTCGCGCCACTGCCGATTGAGACGTTGTTACCCAGCGTGATGCGCGCCCAGCTTTCTCGATCGGCATTGGGTTTGCCATCCCGGAACATATCGTTGGCGAACATCACGCCGTGACCAATAAAGCAGTTTTCGCCCACGCTAACGTATTCGCAGATAAAGGTGTGCGACTGCACTTTTGTGCCTCTTCCAATCACCGTATGTGCCTGGATTTCGACAAACGGACCGATGAAGACATCGTCTTGCAGGGTGCAGCCATAAACGTTCGCAGGCTGGTAAATCGTAACGTTACTACCGATTTCAACGTTTTTGACTGCGACTTCGCGTAGATTTGGCTGCATTTTAGCTCCATTTGTTTTGTTCTGAAGATTCTCGTCCGAGATATATTTTTAATAATGTGACTGAATCTACTTACACGTTTTAACAACACATACTCTCGGTTTTTGGAAACTGTAAAGCTAACAAGTTGAAAATTAAAAATCGAGACATATATGGCCATAAAACAGTATTAAATCTCGTTACCGAAACCATTAACAATATGATTTAAATAGAAATTATTTTAACACTTCGACCATTTAAATATTGCACATTGTTCAGCGGATGATAAACTCATCGCGAATTGTTTATCGGCTTGTCGCTAAAACTGCATAAAAGGTGTAATTTCTGTCATCTATAATCGAAGAGAATTTCTTGATTGGGAGTCTGTATGTTTAAATTTGACATGCAAATAGAGCAGAATTACGCCTCATTCTTTGATGCTGAGAGCGGCAACGCCGTCTTTGTCGATTCATTTGATAATGAAGAGTTTGATGTCCGGATGGGAACGCTAAGCTACAGCGCCCATGTTACGACCGTTCATGCACTCTCAAATGAAGAGCTCAATCGCAAACTGAGCGAGGTTGCTGCGCAGCATTATGACCATAACGGAACAACAACTCCTGAATTTGGAAGCTGATATCAATGACATCCTCGCTGAAGACTGCGCCAGAATTCATTTTACTTTCCATGCCGCATTTGAACGACTAAACGATCCGCGTAATAAACCATCCATTACATTACATGAACTGGATAACGTATTTCAGATATTCATTCAAACACACCTTTCTACGATAATTGATTATGATGAAGGTAGGCGGTTTGTTTTAAAGTGCAATACAACACATTTACATTTTCCGTGTGCAGTCACCCATGACAGACAAATTGGCAAGTTATGGGTGGTACAAAATGTCATTACGGTAATGCGTAAAAAAGATTTTAAATCGCCCGATAATTTTCTTGTTATAAACTGAGTGTATTAAGGCAACACAGTGCCTTTGCACATAATTTTCAGCTCAGCAGGGACAGACGATGACGCAACTGAATCAATATGGTCAGCCAGTGGGTTTTGCTCTGCCAGATTGGCAGCCGCTGGCCGCGCCTCCTGCTATTCCGCTTCACGGCCGCTTTTGTACGCTTGAACCGTTAGATATTGCGCACAGTCACGCTTTGTTTGCCGCCTTCTCAAGCGCACCAGACGATCGGGACTGGACCTGGCTGGGCGCGACACAGCCCGCCTCGTTGGCAGAGATGGAAAGTTGGATCAGTGGAAAATGCCAGGACAGCGGATTGGTGAGTTACGCGGTGATCGGCCAACGCACTCAGCAAGCGGTTGGTGCGGTATGTTTCGCCAATATTGACGGCCAGAACGGTGCGATTGAGATTGGTCATGTCACCTGGTCGCCGCTGATGCAGCGTAACGTGCTGGGCAGTGAAGCGATCTACTTGTTACTGAAACAGGCATTTGAGCTGGGCTACCGCCGGGTCGCCTGGCGCTGTGATTCCACTAACCTCGCCTCACGTCGGGCAGCGGAACGTCTTGGCTTCACTTATGAAGGGCGTTTCCGCCAGGCAATGACACGCAAACAACGCAATCGCGATACCGACTGGCTGTCGATAATTGATGGTGAATGGCCGCAGGTGAAGCATGCGATATCGGCCTGGCTGGCGGCGGATAATATGGATGAGCACGGCCGGGAGCAGCAAAAGTTGAGCGTATTTTTCGCAGGTTAAATCCTATCAAGTCACCTGCCTCAGCGCAGGCGTCAGGCACAGTATTCTGGCAGATGGCAAGTCAGGATTTCCGTTGTTTCAACGTCATTTAAGGGCAGGAACCGGCCTTGCCAGCTCCTTCTTGTCCTCATTTCATCAACACCTGAAACTGCGGATTAAACTCGTCAAAAATCGGCAACGCCGCCGCACCCAATGCCGCGGTATCACTGCCGGTCATGCCCGTTTTCAAACGTGAGCCGGTAAGATAACGCCCGCGCACCGACTGATAGAGCGGCGGCAGGCGCTGAATGATTTTATCCAGCAGTGCGGCGGGCATCATGCCGCCGATGATCACGCTCTCCGCATCGAAAATGCATTCCAGCATATTGATGCCCTGACGCAATGGCGTCAGCACGGTATCAATCCAGCGATCAAATACTGCGGGATCGACTTCCAGCAGGTCGTCCGGCAACGCGGTCATCGGGTCCAGCCCACAGAATTCATAGGCGGCCTGCAGTGACACATAACGTTCCAGACAGCCGTGATTGCCGCAATAGCATTCGCGCCCACCCGGTTCCACCACCACATGCCCAATTTCACCAGCATTGTGCGCATGGCCGCTGTAAACGTGACCATCCATGATAATACCCGCGCCCAATCCGGTGCCGATATAGAGATAAATAAACGAGTTGAGATGGCGCGCAACGCCGTGGAAACGCTCCCCAATCGCCGCTACCGTGGCATCGTTCTCCAGCGTGACCGGCACGCCGCTCATTTCGGCCAGCCTTGCTTCGATATCGACCGACTCCCAGCCGTGCAAGGTAGTGGGACCCACCGAGGAAATCCCCTCAACGCCAAAGGGTCCCGGCATCACTACGCCGATCCCCAGGACTTTCTGCCAGCGGTCACCGAGCTGCGTTTTGATCTCTGCCAGCACCTCCGCAATGCGCGCTAAAGTGGCATCGGGCTGGGGTTTTTGCACCAGAATAAGGCGGCGGAAATGAACTTCACCGGTGAGATCCACCAGTACGATCAGTAGGGTTTGGTGGTCGAGATGAATGCCGATGGAGAAGGCACTGGCTGGATTGAGGATTACCGGAATCGCCGGTTGCCCACGCCCCTGCTTGCGCGGTTGGCGGCTGGTAAGCAGTTCGGCGGCTTCCAGTTCAGCCACGATATTGGAGACGGTTTGCGGGGTTAAGGCGGTCAGTCGCGCCAGCTCAGCCCGCGTCAATTCACCGTGCAGGCGGATCGCTTCGATGATCACACGGCGATTGTGCGCGCGCGCATGCTCCAGATTGGTTCCTGATGTTTTCATCCTGCTTCCCTCTTCTCACGCCCGCGACTGCCAGCGCATCAATATCTATGATCGGCGACACAATTTACAACCTGTTTACCTGACAGCCGCAAAAATCTGTGCAGAGTAGTGAGCAGCGGCAAACGAGATTTATGCCCTGGCACGTCACTTGCTTTAGTTCATTGATGTCAGCTGCAGCAACCTGACAACCTGTGCGCGTTATTAAATCAATCAAATTGATTTAATTAAACACCCTCTTCTTGCATCAAGGCGGAAAATGTTATGAAAATCCGGTTTTCGACCACATTGAAAGGCTGTGCCATCGCGGTCATGTTAGCCAGCGCCGGCAGCGCGGCAGCCGCAACCACCCTCAATGCGCTGTTTATGACTCAGGCGGCTTACAGCGAAAATGATATTCGCGCCATGACGCAGGAGTTCCAGAAAGCGCATCCGGATGTGCAGGTGAATCTGGAGTTTGTGCCGTACGAAGCGCTGCACGACAAAATTGTCGCGGCGCGTGGCGCAGGCGGTAACGGTTATGACGTGGTGCTGTTTGATGCCATCTGGCCGGCGGAATTCACCAAATTTGATCTGCTGCAGGACGTCAGCAGCCGTATCGCCGCAGACGAAAAAGAGAAGATCTTCCCCGGCGCAATGAACACCGTGGTCTATAACGGCAAAACCCTTGGCATGCCGTGGATCCTGGATACCAAATATCTCTATTACAACAAAGCGATGCTGGAGAAAGCCGGGATCACCACCCCGCCGCAAACCTGGCAACAGGTGATTGATGACTCACGCATCATCAAACAAAAGAACATCGTAAAATATCCACTGGTGTGGAGCTGGTCGCAGGCGGAAGCGCTGGTGTGTGATTACACCACATTGGTATCTGGCTTTGGCGGCAAATTCTATAACAACGGCAAGCTCGATTTCTCTAGCCCGGCCTCATTGCAGGCGGTCAAGCTGATGAAGAGTTCGCTGGATGAAGGGCTGAGTAACCCAGCATCACGCGAATATCTGGAAGAGGATGTGCGCAAAGCCTTCTCCAACGGCGATGCCGCGTTCGCGCTGAACTGGACCTATATGTACAACATGGCTAACGATCCGAAGCAGAGCAAAGTGGCCGGTCAGGTGGGTATCGTTCCGGCACCAGGCGATGCGCCGGGTAAATTTGGTGCGGTGAACGGTTCGATGGGGCTCGGCATCGCCAAAGGCAGCACCCACGGTGACCAGGCGTGGCAATACATTAGCTACATGACTTCGCAACCGGTTCAAAACAAATACGCTACCCTGAGCCTGCCCATCTGGAAAAGCTCATATCAGGATCCTGCGGTACTGAAGAATCAGGAGAGCCTGATCGCGGCGGCGGACAAATCATTGAACGTGATGCTTTCACGCCCGGAAACCGCTGATTATTCCCGTCTCTCCAACACCTTGCAGCAGCAACTGCAGCAAGTGCTGGTGGGCAGCGCCACGCCAGACGCGGCCATGCAGACGGTTGATAAAAGTGCTGCGCGTTTACGTTAAGGGGTCAGCATGCTGAGTTTGCGTCAACGCGAACAACGGCAGGCATGGGTGCTGTTAGCACCCATGTTGCTGGTGATGCTGTTGCTCACCGCCTGGCCGCTGCTGCGCACCATCTGGCTGAGTTTCACCGATGCTGCCCTCATTGGCAGCGGCGAAGTGCCAGCCTGGGTGGGTGTGGAGAACTATTTGTTCGCCATCACCGATCCTGATTTTCAATCTTCACTGTGGCGCACACTCTACTTCACCGTTGTCTCGGTAGCGTTTGAAGGGGCGATTGGCGTGTTGGTGGCGCTGCTGCTGAATCAGAAATTTGCCGGACGCAACATTTTGCGCGTGCTGGTGATTCTGCCGTGGGCGCTGCCGACCATCGTCAACGCCATGATGTGGCGTCTCAACTTTAACCCCGATTACGGCAGCATTAACGCCCTGCTGACTCAATTGGGCATTATTGATGGCTATCGTAGCTGGCTGGGATCGCCGGATTCGGCGCTCAACGCGGTGATGTTTGCCGATATCTGGAAAAACTATCCGCTGGTGACCCTGCTGGTGCTGGCTGCATTGCAATCCATCCCTGACGATCTGTTTGAAGCGGCTCGTCTGGATGGTGCATCTGCCTGGCGGCGCTTCCGTGCCATTACCTTCCCGGCGATTGTCGGCCCGCTGAGTGTGGCGCTGGTACTGCGCACCATCGATGCCTTCAAGATTTTCGACATCATCTATGTGATGACACGCGGCGGCCCGGTCGATAGCACTAAAACCCTGAGCTTCTACGTTTATCAGGAGTCATTCAGCTATTTGCGCGCGGGCAGCGGCGCGGCTTACGCCATGCTGATGACGCTGCTGTGCGCCGTGCTGATCACCCTCTATATGTTGTTGTTGTGGCGTCAGCGCCGTAAAGGGAGCGCGTATGAAGGCTAAATTACGCAACACAGCCAAATATGCCGCCGCGCTGCTGGTGGCAATTTCGGTACTCGCACCAATGGGCTGGCTGTTTCTGATGAGCGTCAGCGCCACCAGCGATCTCACGCGGGTTCCGCTGGAATGGTTGCCGCGCCAGTGGGACTTCAGTCGCTACGGCCGATTGATGTCACTGGAACCCGGCCAACCCGGCACACTGTTCCTGCATGCGTTGGGTAACAGCCTGTTAGTGGCAACCGGGGCGACGATTATCTGTCTGCTGCTGGCCATTCCGGCGGCGTTCAGCTTCCCCCGCTACCGTGGTCGCGATGGCTGGCTGTTTGCCTCGCTCGCTATATATATGGTGCCGCCAGTGGCGTTTGTGCTGCCACTCTACTTCCTGCTGCAACAGTTTGATCTGCTTAACACGCGCCCCGGTTTGATCATCGTTTACTGCTCGCTGATCCTGCCGTTTCTGACGTGGATGCTGAAAAACCAGTTCGATGCCTTACCGCAGGATATTGAGCAAGCGGCGCGGCTGGATGGCTTGCGCGTCTGGCAGGTGCTGCTGCGCATTACCCTGCCACTGGCAAAACCAGTGTTGGGTGCAGCGGCGCTGTTTGGCTGGCTGCTGGCGTGGGATGAGTTTTTCTATGCGCTATTGTTCACCAGCAACATTGCGGCACAAACCTTGCCAGTGACGATTGCGGGCTTTACCGCCGGACGCGCCACCGATGATGGTTTGATCGCAGCGGTCGGCATTCTGGCATCCGTGCCACCGCTGTTTATTGCTATCTGGCTGCAGAAAACGCTGGTGAGCGGCCTGGCCAGTGGCGGGAGCAAAGGATGAAGATGAACATGGACACTACCGCCACGCTGTATGTGGTCGGCAATATTAACGTCGATTTGATTATGGGCACCCTCGACCACTGGCCGCAGCGTGGCACCGAAGTGATGATGAATCACAGCGAATTGCGACCGGGCGGATCGGCGGGCAACTGTGCGTTAGCGTTAGAAGCGATGCAGGTGCGTCATCGTGCGGTGGCAAATCAGGGCGATGACGGCTTAAGCGCCTGGCTGGGCAGTTACTTCCCGCACAGCGTCGCCCACTGGACGCGCTATCACTGTGAAACCTCACTGACCGTGGGTGTGACGCACTCCGATCACGAGCGATCCTTCCTCAGTAATCTTGGCCATATCGTGCGGCTCACCGCCGAAGATGTGCTGAATCAACTGCCGCTGCGTGCCAGTGAAGGCGATATCGTGCTGCTGTGTGGCACCTTCCTGTGCCTGCAACTTTACAACGAATACCCGCTGTTACTGAGTGAGTTGCAGCAACGCGGATTTACCACCGCCGTGGATACCGGATGGCCGCCGCAGGGGTGGACCGAAGAGGTTCGCCAGCAGATGACGCAGTGGTTACCGCTGTGTGACTGGCTGCTGCTCAATGAGGTCGAAACGCTGGGCCTAATGGACGCGGAGAATCTTAACGTGGCCGCCACCCAACTCGCACAACGACTCAGCGGCCGCGGCGGTTGCGTGGTCAAATGCGGTGCGCAAGGCGCAGGTTGCTGGCAATCACATCAGCACATCAATCAACCCGCTAAGCCCGTCACCGTGGTAGATACCATTGGCGCAGGCGACAGCTTTAATGCCGGTTTTCTCACTGCGCTGCTGCATCAGCAGAATATCACCACCGCGTTGCAATGGGGCATCGCGGTGGCGTCACTGGCAATCAGTACCCAGCCACGTCGCTATCCCGACTGGCATCAACTGCAACTTTCCGCACAGGAGCGCTAAATCATGGCCAGTGTTGAACTCGTAAAAGTGGCCAAGCGCTACGGCAAACAATCGGTTCTGCATCCGCTCGACCTTACCATTCCCGACGGCAGTTTTACCGTACTGGTCGGTCCGTCCGGCTGTGGTAAATCCACCTTATTGCGCCTGCTGGCGGGGCTGGAGAGCCTGTCGGATGGCGCAATCATGATGGATAAAGTGGCAATCAACGATCGCGATCCCGCCGATCGTGATATCGCTATGGTGTTTCAAAGCTATGCGCTTTATCCGCATCTGACGGTGGCAGAGAACCTCGCGTTTCATATGCAGGTGAAGAAAGTGAAGCGCGAAGAGCAGCAGAGCAAAATCGAACGCATCGCCGGGATTCTCGGCATTGATAAACTGCTCGGGCGCTATCCGCGTGCGTTATCCGGTGGGCAGCGCCAGCGTGTGGCGATGGGACGCGCGATGGTGCGCAATCCGCAGGTGTTCTTGTTTGATGAGCCGTTGTCCAACCTCGATGCACAGCTGAGGATGGAGTTGCGTGCGGAGATCAAATCCCTGCATCAACGCTTCAAAACCACCATGGTGTATGTCACGCACGACCAGGTGGAAGCCATGACCCTGGCCGATCAGATTGTGGTGATGAAAGAGGGACGCATTGTGCAGCAGGGTGCACCGCTGGCGATCTACGATCGTCCGGCAGATACCTTCGTGGCGCGTTTTATCGGATCACCGCCGATGAACCTGTTACCGGCGAAATTGATTACCCGCGATGGCATTCCGGGTGTGCAGTGCCAGGATTTATGGCAACCGCTACCTCTGCGCTGGCATGCGGCGGCACGCGATCGCGAAGGGGCTAAGGTGACGCTGGGCGTGCGTCCTCATGATTTACTGGAAGCCGAAACTCGCGCACAAGCTAAAGTAAAAGTGGTCGAAATCACCGGTGAATCAACGTTGTTGCACCTTGAATGGCACGGTCACGCCATGCATATGCAAATCGCCGGGCGTCATAGCGCGGTGAGTGGCGATCAGATTCGTATTGGATTTAACGCCGAGAAGATTCATCTGTTTGATGCAGAAAGCGGATTACGCCTGAGCGAAGGTTAAATAATATAAAAAAGCCACCCAAATGGGTGGCGAAATATATTGATAGAAAATGCATAACAACGATGATGGCAGGCACTCATTCCATAAGCACCGTACCCTGACTATTTTACGAAAACGGCTATTTTATTCTGTTCTCTCTGTTTAAAGATAACGTAAATCTTACTTCTTTCTTTAACAGAGAAATAACCACTACCAGGTTTTCCCGATATTAAACTGGAACTGCTCAGACTTATCGCCTTCATATTTTTTGATCGGCAAGGCATAAGAGAACACCAGCGGACCAAGCGGCGATTGCCATTGTAATGCCAGACCGCTGGAAACACGGATTTCACTCGGATCACCATAATCCGGAATGCCTGCCGCGCGCGTTGCCGCGGTATTTTCCCATTTGGTATCCCAAACGGTACCGGCATCGACAAAGAACGAGGTGCGCAGTGAATCCGCATAACGATCGCTAACAAATGGAGTCGGGACGATTAACTCCGCGCTCGCCACAGCCATCGCATTACCACCCACCGCATCATCCGATTTATTCACCGAACAGTTGCCATAGCTGCTTTCGCTGCCGGTGCAACTGTAATAAGCCGCTTTTGGACCGATGGTATTGGATGAGAATCCGCGCACGGAGCTGGAGCCGCCGGCGTAGAAGTTGTCGTAGAACGGCACTTCTTTGCCGCCCAAACCATCAGCATAGCCGGCTTTGGTACGCCCCATCAGCACCCAGCGATGATCACTGCTAAGCGGTAAGTATGCGTTGGCACTCAGCGTACTTTTGTAATAGCTGTTGGTCGATCCGGGGATCGTCACTTTGGTATTAAAGCCAGCGGAAACCCCCGACGTTGGGAAGAAACCACGGTCTAATGAGTTGTAGTTCCAGCCAATGTTCCAGAAGAAGTCATTGGCGACAAACTTCTCATCGCTGGTGGCGTAATCGTCATCATCATCTTCATTGGTGGTGATCACTTTCGGATGGATGCCCTGCGATCCCAGATAGCGCCACATGGAGACCTGTGGTGCCATATTACTGACGCGGTTGTAGGTGTAATCCAGCCCTGAACTCAGATTACTGTTTTCGCTGATCGGGAAGCTTAACGTACTGCTGGCACCAAAACTCTTCAGCGTGTATTCAGACAGGTCATTATCTTCGGCGCTGTAGTCGTTGTAGAACAGTTTACCGCCAAGACTCACGCCATCCACGGTGAAGTAAGGATTGGTGGCAGCAATCTCAACATAGGTTTGATAACTGTTTTTAGTGCCGCTAAAACTCACGGTATTACCGGTACCCATCCAGTTATCCTGGCTGACGCCAAGCTGGTAACTGATGCCGCTGTCGGTGCCGTACCCAAGACCCACGTTGAAAGTGCCGGTGTTACGCTCTTTCACCTTATACACCACATCGACCTGATCAGGGCTGCCGGGCACACGCTGGGTATCAACATCGACGCTTTCGAAATAGCCGGTACGATTGAGACGGGCCTTACCTTGATCAACCGCATCGCTGGCTAACCACGACCCTTCCATCTGGCGCATTTCGCGACGTAACACCGAATCCTTCGAGGTGTCATTGCCGCTGAACTTCACCTGACGCACGTAGAAACGATGCCCTGCTTCAACATTCACATGCAGTTTAACGGTTTTGTCTGCATCGTTAATTTCAGGCTGAGAACTGACTTGCGGGAAAGCATAGCCGTAGCGACCGAGCAGCGCTTTGATCGCGCCTTCGTTCTCAGTAATTTTGGCACCGCTGTATAAAGCCCCTGGCGGTATATGGGCCAGTTTCTCAATTTCGGCGGAGTGTCCCGCCATATCGCCGTTCAGGATAACATCGGAAATATGGTAAACATCGCCTTCATGAATATTGACTGTCAGATAAATACTTTTCTTATCGGGTGTTAAACTCACTTGCGTTGAATCAATATTAAAACGTGCAAAACCGCGATCGAGATAATAGCTACGCAGTGTTTCTAAATCGCCGGACAGTTTTTGTTTCTGATATTTCTGATCGGCAATAAAATTCCACCAAGGCACATCATCACGCAATTGGAAGTGCGAGATGAGTTCATCTGATGAGAAGGCATGATTGCCGACAATATTGATCTGCTGAATCTTCGCGGATACACCTTCGGTAAACACGAACTTCAGGTCGACACGATTGCGTGGCAACGGCGTGACCACAGCTTTGACGCTGGAAGTGTATTTACCCGCGCTGTAGTAGAAATCTTCCAGCCCTTTTTCAATATCCGATAATGTGGTGCGATCCAGCGCTTCGCCGACCCGCACACCGGTGGCGTCGAGATTTTGCTTCAGCTGATCTTCTTTGATTGCCTTGTTGCCGGAGAAGGAAATGCTCGCAATGGCCGGCCGTTCTTTCACACGAATGAGCAGCGCATCGCCATCGCGCAGCACTTGCACATCTTCAAAGTTGCCAGTGGCAAATAGCGCACGAATGGTGTTACGAATATCGTCATGTGTGACGCGATCGCCCACGCGTACGGGCATACTCAGCATTGCTGCACCCGGTGCGACGCGTTGCAAGCCGTCAAAGTGAATATCCCTGAGGGTGAAATCGTCTGCACCAAAGGCTATGGTGGTTACCATGAAAAGTAACCCGGTTAACATCTTTTTCATCTGCTATGAGCCTGCCGTTTTCCATTCAACGCATTTCTGCCGCACCACAAAAAAACGGGCTGAACACGCGGTTCAGCCCGTTAGTTGCGGCGATATGTTCCGGAAAAAAGACCACTGCGCCAAAGGTAAATTCAGCGCAATCAACGGATTTTCGCTTACCTTACAGTAAGCTGAAAAGCCGCTGCAGAAATCACAGCATAAGGATTACCCTTCCGCCGTCACCGGCTGGAAAGTGCGACGGTTCAGACTGGTCAGAATCACCAGCGTCACCATCATTAACAGCTCGACGCCAAGGGTGCCGGAGATGGCCGCCAAATGATTGCCATGCACATTTATCTGGGTGAACACGCCTCCGAGCAGCATCGGGCCCAGGCCAAGTGCCGATTGCTGTACGGTGGATAACACTGCGCTGCCCGCGCCCGCCTGGTGATGCGGTACACCGCTCATGCCGATACGGTAGAAGGTGCTGACGATAAATGACTGACCAAAGCCAATCAGGATGGTGGCCGGCATCAGGGTAAAGACGCCAACATCAGGCCAGGCAAACTGGAAAGTCCCGATCAGTGCAATCAAACCGACCATCTGGATGCCGCAACCGGTCAGTAACGTGGTGCGTTTACCAAAGCGTTCCACCATGCGCGTTGAACGCATCGCGCCGACAAAGTAGGCAGCGCCCAGTGCGATAAACGCGTTTCCCGACTGAAATGCAGTTAAGCCAATGCCTGACTGCAGCGTCAGCGCTACCGCGAACATAAAGCCGCTCCAGCAGGAGAAGAACAGCACCGCCAGGGTTAAACCAAAACGAACGCTTGGCAGACGCAGCAGCGAAGGGGGCAGCAACGGCGAACCACCTTCTGCTTCCAGACGCAGTGAACTCTGACGCAGGCGATGCAATAACACCGGGAACAGCACCAGCAGCAGAATGCACGGCCATGACCAGTGCAGCAGCGGACCGAGCGCCAGCGCCAGCATTAAACAGCCAATCGCGCCTGCAAGCAGCAAGGTGCCGCTGACATCCACCGGCACGCGCTGATGATTGTGGGTTTCAGGCACAAAACGTCGCGCGGTGATCAGCACAAACAGGCAAATCGGCAGGTTGATCAGGAACACGCTGCGCCAGCCGTAGCCGCCGATATCCGCTTTGATCAGGAATCCACCTAACACCTGGCCAATGATAAAGGCCAGCCCGCCAATGCCGCCGTAAAGGCCAATGGCGCGCGCGTGCTCCCTGCCCTTCATGGTGACATGCATGGTGGCGAGGATTTGCGGCACGATGAAAGCCGCGCCTACACCCTGCAATGCGCGAGCAAACATCAACAGACCGACACTGTTGGCGATGCCGCATAATAAAGATGCAATACCAAAGCTCCCTACTCCCGCCAGGAATATCCGACGACGTCCGTAGTTATCCCCCAGGCGTCCGCCCATCGCCAGGCAGATGGCGAAAGCAATGCCGTACACGGCGACAATCAGCGCCAGCTCAATCGATGTGGCGCGCAACGTATGCGCCATGGCATCCAGCGCCACGTTGACAATGGAAAAATCGATCATGGGCAGCAGTTGCCCTGCCAGCAGGACCACCAGTCCCGCGCGTTGAAGTTGCGATGTTTGCATCGGTTTTAACCTTGTTTTTAAGTGCAGTACGGCATAGCATCACCTAACTATTAAACGGGTACCAGTGCTTGTTTATCATGGTATAAATACTACCCGTCTCGTTTGGAGATCTGCTCATGAGCACGGCTACTGCCCCCGTCACGGCTGAATACAACAATCGAAAACTGCTTGGCACTTTTTTACGCACCCGTCGTGAAAGTCTCGACCCTAATCGTCTGGGTTTGCCGCATATGCGTCACCGCCGTACACCCGGATTACGCCGTGAAGAAGTGGCGCAGTTAGCGGATGTCGGCGTGACCTGGTATACGTGGCTGGAACAGGGTCGCGATATCAAAGCCTCGCCAAAAACCCTGACGGCCATTGCCACGGCATTGCAGTGCAACGATGTCGAGACGCAGCATCTGTTTTCCCTTGCCGGACACTCGTTGCCATCGGTACGGGTGGCCGCTGCCTGCTGCAAAATCGCGGCGCATAATCAGCAGATGCTGGACGCGATCCAGTTACCGGCGATTATCGAAACACCGCGTTTCGATATTCTTGGCTACAACGCCGCATGGTGTGCGCTGATGGATGTGGATCTGGCCGGGATAGCTGTGGAAGATCGTAACTGCATCTGGCTGGCGTTCAATCATCCTGCCTGGCGCAAAGCGATGAGCGACTGGGACGACGTGATGCCACAAATGGTGGCGATGTTTCGAGGGCAAATGGGCGAACACCTTGGCGATCCGCACTGGGAAAGTTTTCTCGCTCGTTTGCTGAATAGCTCGGATGAATTTGCCCAAACCTGGCAACGCTACGAACTGGGCAAGGTGGAAAATCGGCTGAAGCGTTTTTACCGCGAGGAAGTGGGTGAAATGACGCTGCGCCAGAATAACTGGTGGTCTGCTTCACGCAACGGCGACCGCCTGCTGGTGTATGTACCGGATGATGAGCAGAGTGCGGCGTCACTGCAGAAATTGATGAAACGGTAAAAATCGGCCTCCTCAACACTATGCTCAACATCCAGTGATGCAAACGGCTGGAGCGGTCTTCAGGCCGCTGCAGCCGCACAACCTCAGAGTGAGGTCAGGGCTTCGAATTACCAGCGCTTTTCCGCAAACCAGGCTACCAGCCATTCGGTCAGGGCACTGATTTTCGCCGACTGAAGTTGGCTGGAAGGTTTAATCAGCCAGACGCCATCTTCCCCAACCGCCTGCCAGTCAGATAGCACCGGCACCAGCGATCCTTCGGCCAGCTCCTTTTGCACCAGCCAGTTGGCCGCCAGTAATACGCCCATGTCTGCCTGCGCGGCCAGCACCAGTGCATCCATTTCATCGCTTTCAAAACGCGTTTGCACCGGTACCGCGATTTGATGGCCGCCTTTCTCCAGCCGCCATTCCGGCCAGCTGTGCATTGGGGTAAATCCCAGACAGTCGTGTTGGCGGAGGTCCTGGGGCTGGCTTAACGCGGGATGACGATCCAGATAATCTGGCGCCACGCACAGCATTCGGCTGGTATCCGCCAGCTTACGCGCTATCAGTCGGCTATCGGTGAGCACGCCGATGCGGATCGCCATATCAAAATTATCCCCCAGCAAATCGACGTAGCGGTCGCTGCAATTCAGCACGATGCGAATATCGGGATAGGCCTGCAAAAAGCCCGGCAACGCCTGCGCCACCCAGCTGCGACCAAATGAGGCTGGCACGGTTAATCGGATGGTGCCCGCTGGACGCGCGGCCAGGGCCCGCGCTTCTTCTTCCGCTTCCCGCAATAGCTCATCAGCAAGTTCGATCTTCTGACGATAGCGCTGCCCTTCTTCCGTGGGACGTATCCGCCGCGTGGTGCGCTCAATCAGGCGAATGCCCAGCCGTTTTTCTAACGCAGCGATGCGGCGCGAGACCACGGAGATATCACGTCCTAACTTACGCGCGCCAGCGCTAAAGCTGCCCGCACGCACCACCGCTAAAAACGCTTCGCGTTGGCGAAAATCGTCATCCTGCATTATTGCTCCCTGTGCAATACTCATTTGGTTTTGGCATTGATTATAGCGCCTGTTTTCGCGACACACTGACTGAACTATGAAAACAGGCAGGAGTTTATAACCCACCTGATTTTAGGCCCCCATTGCAATACGGAAATGAATTATCATTCAAGTCTGTTAATAAGCTCTATAACAAAAATCGTTTATTGGTAATCCACATCCAGTATTGCAACTTTTTTATTATCATTAATATGTCTGAGCAGGGCCGTTGAAATGACGTTCCCTACCGACATCTTAATATTAACTTTATCGAACTCTACATTATCCGTTGTGACCTGGCTGTCACGGATGCATGTAATTTCCGCCATTGAATTATAGGTTTGCGTGGTACAGGTAGATTCGACTATAAGTCCCGTAAAGGTAACCGTTCCGCTGGTGTCTGCATTCAGAAAAGCAGTGGCGGAATTTGGGTTATTGCTTGGTGAGATAATCTTGTAACAATGGCGTCATGAGTTTAATGAGACATTGTCAGCGTCATTCATGAGTAAAGAGGTGTTGAGATCAAATATAATCAGGTCTTACGCCTTCAATACTCATGGCTACGGTCAGGTCATCAGCGACTTTTCACATCGTCAAAAAAGGGATGATCATTTGCTGTACAGAAAGGCATGTTGTTCACCTGCATCATTAATATAACGAAATTCAATGCTAAATGAATCAGGAAAACCGATGAAAATGAAAAAATTTGTCAGAAAAAGGTCGTATCAAAAGATCGGTATCCCGCACATCAGAATTTAATGGTCCGGCGTGGAGGCTGACTGCAATCACCGAGAGATGATTAGCGGGATCCAGCACCCTTTCTACCGCTGTAAATTAAAACATTTTTTAAAAAACACTATTGACCTCTAATTCTATATGAGTAAATTAATACCCAGCAGCACAATAAAAATCGATATTAAGTTTCTGAATAGTACTAAGTTGTAATAACACCGTTTGGCTTTAAAGGCCACGAAGTTTATTGTTTGGGATGTAGTTGCTTTCAGGCCTGGTTATAAATGTGCTGGTTAGCAAAATGGTAGTAAAACGCGACGATGTAAGGCCTTGTTTTTTATCTGCTGACGGTGTGTTTTGTGTACGGTAAGTGGCTCAGCAACGGGCAACGCATCAAAGAGTCTATATCGCTATGGAGGATGTGCTTGTTTAAAGTTGCCACGCTCGGTTTCTGAAAGCGAAGGCAAGTGTTTGACGAGATAAATAGAGGGAGGCTTTTAGTATTCATACCCAATATTGTCTGAAGTAAACGGGTTCATTTAAACGCAGTACAAATAGCAGTATCATTCTATTAAGTCTATTAATGTCAATTCTGAAGTCCGACGTACCTTAAAAGCCATGGCTGCAATGGTCGGGGCTTTTAAGATAATCCCCCTCCTTTGAAAGCTAAGTTCTCATAAGAAACCGTCAATAAAACTCATCATAATGATCCCATTCGATACCCCTCTGATGCGCTATTGGTAGGGATGTACTGACTGTGGCTCGTTCCCATCGGTCATGTTTGTTCAATGATGGTAATGAAGTCATCGTTAAAAAGCACGACTAATGACCGTCTTTTGCTTATCGCTCACAAACAATGATTCTGTAAGTATGACGGTGATACCGCAGCCTTACTTCCTGAAGAAACAATGCCTCACTGTAATGTGAAAAGTGTGACGCATCTCTGTAACGAAAAACATTCTCCAAGGCTGCGCTGATGACCCGATAGCAGATGGCGATAATCCTTCTGTACCCAAAAGGGCACATGACGACTAAATCCTTGGTAATAATTCGGCTCCCATCAGGGAGCCATTTATTTCCGGTGCTTTGCAGCTGAGTTGTCGAAGAAAAACGGTCGATACATGTTTAAAGCGCGTCGGTTTGAAAGGCTGCCTACGCTTAACGCAGTAAATTACGGCCCTACACACCTGTTATAGTCATCAATACAATATCACTTGCACAATGGTAATGACTGGATCTATCGACATGGCTGCGCTTTGTTAATCTCCTACTGCGCGCTGTCAGCGCAAAATTAAGGGTCATGAACCGCGGTATATACTTTCCAGCCCGCAGGTTTCAGGTCAGGTACCTGTATAACCGGGTTGAAGATTACTCCTGCACTGGTCGCGAAGTTTCCAGGAAAGCCACTTGTCGATCTCCTCATCAGGCAGGGGTCGAGAATAAAAAAAGCCTTGCGCTTGATCGCAACCATAATCCTTCAGCGCGGATACAACATTTGCATCTTCAACTCCTTCAGCCACCACCGTATAGTCAAGGTCCTTCAGCATGTTAATAATGCTGCGCGCAATGATACGGGATGCGGTATCCGATGAAATTTCACTGATAAGTGACTGATCCAGCTTAATGATGTCAAGAGGCATACGCCTCAAATAACCAATGTTGCTGGAGCCCGTGCCAAAGTCGTCCAGCGAGATATTAAATCCCTTCAGCTTCAGCCTTTCCAGCCCGCGCATAGCTGTTGGATTTTCGATAATACGTTCGGTCTCCATGCACTCGATGCCCAGCATTGAGGTGGGCAGTTTTGACCTGATCATCTTATCCTCCAGCATACTGGCAAAACCCTCGCGCGCAATATCGTGGCTCCCAACATTGATCGTAATGGGAAGCTGGATGGCGCTGTTGCGCAGCCTCTTTAGGCGGCCGATTGCACGGTCTGTGACCCAGCCCGTCAGTTTGCTGAGCAGCTCTGTCTGCTCTGCCAGGGGTACAAACAGCGCGGGTGAGAGCTCGCCACGAAGCGGATGGCGCCAGCGCACCAGTGCCTCCAGCCCCAAGGGCTGCCCGGTCCGCAGGCATATTTTCGGCTGATAAGCCAGCCACAGACCATTATCTTCTCTGATCGCGGCGACCAGATCGTTCATCAAAACTCCGTCATCACTGGACTGGACATCGGACGACTGGCTGAAGCGCATAGATGGCATACCCAATGCAATGGCCTCATGCAACGCGCTGATGGCACGGCGAAGTGTTTCATGCGCTGGGGTTTCTCCGCAGACAAAAGTTGTCTCTCCTGTGCGGGTACTGAGAGCTAAATAGATGCCGTCCCCAAGTTCGGCGTTGATTCCCTCCATACGTTCTGCGATCCACTCGGCGCTCAGGGGACTGCCAGCTCGCGTCAGCAGGGCAAATCGCCCGGTGGCAATGGTATAAAGTGATTCACTTTTGGCTGGCCGCAGGCGCAGCGGCAGCAGTGTAGCCACATCCTTGAGCAGGGTTTCCAACGCCTCAATGCCAATTGATCGGGCGAGCTCATAGGCACGCGGCATGTCAATGCAGTCTATGAGTATGAGACGGCGAGGCGCAGGGTCTGGCGATGCAGCGAGATACTGCAGGTCGCGAATGAGACGCTGGCGATTGGGAAGTCCGGTGACCGGATCCACAAAACCGGCGGAGTGCCACCCCTCCAAAAAGGACATCACCAGCGAGGCCAACTGTGTAAGGGTTTCAAGCTGCTCCGCGCTGAACGAGTGAGGAGCGGTATCGGTGACACACAGCGTGCCAAGCACGATACCCTCACGATTTTTCAGCGGTACGCCGGCATAAAACCTTATGAAGGGGGCTCCAGCGATGAGTGGATGCATAACGAAGCGGGCGTCCAGCCTTGTATCCGGCACAATGACAGGGCTGTCGCTGTCCACCACATATCGGCAGAGGGCATTCTCGCGTGTCGATTGTGTAAGGGCAAAGTTATGTGCGGCCTGTACGTGCTGGTAGTCGTCATCGAGTACGGAGATAAAGCTACCGGGAATGCCAAGGGCCTGGCTCGCTAGCTGCACGAATTTGGACAACACCTCGTCGCGGCTTTCGTCTGGGTGGCGCAGCACATTCAGCGCCCGCACACGGCGATCGATGTCGCTGTTAAGATTTATTAGCATGAGTTCCTCCGCCCCGGCCTGGATCCGGTGCGAAATAAAAATTTGAAAGCGGTAAAAAGCCATTTTCAGAGATGCGACCAGAAAAAAATCAGGTGACTTCCCTCATCAAAATTCACTATAGGCGTGATTGGTTTTAGTGCCAGTTAATGACCATAGTGAAACGATTAAACCAGATAAAAATTTTGGTTTAACCCTAATTTAATAGGTTTTATTTCCCGCCCCATCAATTTTTATCCATTGATAGATATAGCAAAATAAGCTGAGGTTTCTGAAAATAAAGCAAGAGTGACAGTGACTAAACAAATTTACAAAAATTTTCACCTTAAGTCGTTAGCGCCATACCGTGGAATCCACCGAAGTCTTCACGATAACCTTCCAAGTGTGGCTTTTTCAAATGGCTTTTATTGCTCCATGCCACAGACTTATTTCTGTATAAGAGTGGAATAAATGCTCATTCGTCAACACCTTAAATCAGCTGACGTGCTTTTTGTAAGGATTGAGTAAAAATAAAGAATTACCTGCGAAAGGAATTATAAATTTTTGATTCGGGCGTTAAAATAAAGAAAATCAATGATGAGTTTAAGATTTAAACCTTATGCCGAATGGTTTTGGCATCATGACGGAGAACCATCGCAACAATTGATTGTAATAAAAAATTCATAAAAAATTAATGTTTATCATTATGTTTAAACCTCATACAGGTAAGGAGTGTCCTTTGGGAAATCAGATTATGAATCGCCCCGTCATTGTCAGTTCCAATGTCAGAGAGCTTCGAATGGCTGCGGGTTTGTCGCAAGAGGCAGCAGCGGAGAGGTTCAATCTTAGCCTGCGCGTATGGCAAATGAAGGAGGCCACAAAAAATCCCGGTCTGCTGAGTCAGGGAGAATACGAATTACTTTTGCTCCTCGCCGGACGACATCCCTTTTATACCGTCATCCAGAACGCCAGGAAATAAAATGTTGGATTCAGTATGCCTCAAAAATGAGGCACGCGATGGCGAATTCGGACACATGTGCAGATGACCATGAAAGGCACCTCACTTTTTCATAAAATTATGCGTCAGTAAAGCGCCCGAAATTACCGTAATTTTTTTATTTTTCTACAGAGAGATGAATCTGAAACTATCCTGCGCTGCTTGACTCCGACTCTTTTTTGAACATCAAAAAGGCGTTACGCAGATTTTCAATCAGATTATCCAGAATACCGAAAGAGAGTTGAATGGCTTCAGTGTGAATAAAAAGATCAGTGTCATTTTCTTTAAACCACTGCCAGAATACTGAATCTTTTGACAGCATGAGGATAACCTTCTGATATCGCTCGAGGTGATTTAAATTATTAATAAATGTTGTCACGTCGGCATATTTCTTATTCCTCATCTGCCATAGCAGCACGTTTGCATGCTCGCTGATAAGAATAAGTTCCTGATGTTTTTGATGGTACGACGTTTTATCCATTATTATTTTTCATATCGGTTTTATTTTAAATTTTAGTGGGCCCGACGGTTTTGCTCACCGGGCCGTCATTTTCTCAAAAACTTTGCCAGCTACCTTCCAAATCTGCCTGAGGTGCTGCCCGATTTAACGATGGACGTGATACTGAAGTACGGGATGTTTCCGCGTTGATGGAATTCAACTCCTTCGGAGCGTTCAGGGTAAAAGCTGACACCAGATTATTTAGGGTAGAGGCCTGCTCCATGAGTGAGTGGGACGCTGCGGAGGCTTCCTCTACCAGTGCCGCATTTTGTTGTGTCACGTCGTCCATCTGGCTGACCGCCTGGTGCACCTGCCCTATCCCCAAGGTCTGCTCCTGAGCGGCAGCCGCGATTTCATTCACCAGATCGTTGACCTGCCGGATGGCGTCATTCATGCGGTTCATATTGTTGCCGACCTCTTCAGCCTGCGCTGAACCGGTGCGAACAAACTGCATCGAAGATTCAATCAGCTCTTTAATCTCCCGGGCAGAGGTGGATGAGCGCTGGGCAAGATTTCGCACCTCTCCGGCAACCACGGCAAATCCACGCCCCTGCTCACCAGCTCTTGCAGCTTCCACCGCGGCATTAAGCGCCAGAATATTAGTCTGAAACGCGATACCTTCAATAATGGAAATAATGTCGGTAATTTTCACCGCACTGCTGTTGATATCAGACATGGTCTGCAACATGCCCTGAACTTTATCCGTGCTATCATCTGATATCAGGCGGGTATTATGTGAAAGCTGGCTGGCCAACTGGGTATTTTCCGCTGTCTGGCGGACAGTTTCACTCAATTCTGACATGCTGGCAGCGGTCTGTTCCAGCGAGGCCGCCTGCTCTTCCGTCCTGGACGATAGATCCTCGTTACCGGCAGAAATCTGAGCCGATGCGGTACTGACAGAGCCAGAAGAGGCGCTCACAGATAACAGGGCTTTTGAAAAAGCAGCAATAAGATGATTAAAAGCCTTGGATGTCAGGCCAATTTCATCCCTACGGGATTCATCTGCACTCAGCGTTAAATCCAGATTATTACTGACGTTTTCCATAACGGTACGCATGCCACTAAGGCTGGTGCGAATGTTTCGTATGGTTAACATGGCCAGCGCACCCAGAAGAACGACGACCAGCGTTGAGCTTATCAGCATGCCCCAAAAGGTGAGGAAGTAGGTGCGATCATTTTTTTTGCGCAGTCCGTTACCAATTTCCAGATTAAGTTGGAGTTGTTTCTTATATCCAACAATCAGGTCACGAGCAAGCTGGCCGACTCCATTATTGCCCTGCAAGAGCGCGAGCGAAAGATTACTATTTAGGGCACGTGAACTCTCCAGAAAGGCAGGGAGTTTATTACTGAGCTCTTTCATAGTGGCTATTGCGCTCTCAGTCATTCGTCGGTCCTCATCACTAGAGATCTCATTCTCAAGATAAAATTGATTAAGGGCATTCATCTTATCTATCCGCGCATTAATCTCTTTCTCAACGTCAGACATTCTCGCTGCGTCTGGTGAAGTCAGGTGTCGGTACATCCAGATAGTGAGTTCGTTAGACCCACTGACCAATTTACCCAGATCAATTACAGAGGCAGTAGCGTTGGACTGAATGTAATGAAAGCGCGCTTGAAAACCTGAAATAACCACAAGAGAAGTAATAACAACAGCAATAATTGCTGCAGATAACAATGAGCAAATTAGGGTTAACCGCTGGGAAATATTCATGCTTATTCGCCTGATTTGAGAGAAGGAAAAACGTGAACTGATTCAATTGATCAGGTTATCGGCAGGGAGAATGAAATGCTTAGCATTAATATTTTATGATTAATTACCATCCTATTGGAGCGTCACACTGCAGTGTTGAACTCAACGTTATTGTCATTCTGGATGATAAGCTCACTAAACTGGGAACTCAGCGCAAATGCCATTTGGCCTGGCGTTAGATTGAGATGAAAGACGCAAATTGGTTTGTACTGTGACTGAGGATCATTGGCAGGACAATAAAATCTGGTTCTACGAATCAAAATTAATGGCAGAAAATCTCTTCTAAACATAGTGATACGTAAACTCCGAATACTTTAAACTGAGTTGCTGAAAAAAATTCGCTGAAGTCCCGTGCCAATCATCATAGAGCTTTCCTGACTTAGAAAC
Organism: Pantoea sp. Seng; assembly: GCF_009829935.1. Classification (NCBI taxonomy): domain Bacteria; kingdom Pseudomonadati; phylum Pseudomonadota; class Gammaproteobacteria; order Enterobacterales; family Erwiniaceae; genus Pantoea; species Pantoea sp. Seng. The sequence continues at coordinate 68,222 of NZ_SZZV01000017.1, forward strand.
CTTCGCTTGTTCGACATTTTCTCTCGTCCCGCCACAAGCGTTCTTAAGCAGTAAATATCGCCACGTCCCTATGGTCTATATTAAGCCTGACTTAAGTAAATATGCGTGAGTGACAATTTTGCGCTAATGTTTACTGCATGATTTCCCTGATTACACACGTTATCAACAGGAGCAGCACACATCTCATAAGGAGACAGATTATGACTGATTACCTCCCTACCGATTCTATTGCGAACCAATTCTTATCACTCATTTGAAACCGCAGGTTAGGGCATCGAACCCAGGTAAACGCCCTATTCTGATACCTACCCCTTGAACTTAAACGCCCTCAATTCAATCATGAGTTCCGCAAAGCGAGGCGGTGCGGACGTTGACGAGGCGTGAGATGAGCACTATTTTTTGAGCGAGGTTCAAGACGATTAGCAACAAGGTTCCTCAGCCACAAAATTATCAAAAGATTGGCCAATCAACCCTGACCAGGCGCAGGGTATTTTAGGACGATAAAACTTTTCGGGGCGGGTGTTGATGAGATTACGTTCACTGCAGGTTCTCTGTCTGCTCAACTTCTTTATCGCTGATGTGCGGGATGGGCTGGGGCCGTTTCTGGGCATTTTTCTGGTATCCCACCACTGGCGAGCGGAAGAAATTGGTCTGGTGATGACATTGGGCGGATTAGCTGGACTATTGGCTACCTTCCCCGCAGGGATAATTGTCGATGCCACCCGTTTTAAACGACTGTTGATTGTTACTGCATCTCTGCTGATTACCTTAAGCGCCCTCGCCCTCTGGTATTTCCCCACATCTGCTGTGGTTATTTTATCGCAAATTATTACTGGTATTGCGGCAGCTGTCGTCGCGCCAGCGATTGCGGGTATCACCTTAGGTATCACCGGTCAAAAAGGTTTTTTGTCACAGATGGGACGAAACGAAGCTTTTAACCATAGCGGCAATATGACGGTGGCGGTGCTGGCGGCCATCACCTGCTGGATCTGGGGCACCGGTTCGGTATTCTTGCTGATGACCACAATGGTGGTGTGCGCGGTTTTATGCACTTTAGCGATCAACAAAAACGACATAGATCACGATGTGGCCAGAGGAATAGAAAAGCATGAAGGTCCTACCGTGTCTGTCTCTGTGTTGGCATTACTCAAGCGACCTGAACTGGCAGTAACAGGGATGACCTTGCTTCTTTTCCATCTGGCCAATGCAGCGCAACTGCCAATGTTAAGCATGCAGGTCGCCTCCTCTTCCACGGAGTCTCTGTTTTCGCCTGGCACCTATGCTGCCCTCACGGTCGCTATTTCTCAAGCGGTGATGATCCCCGTCGCATTGCTTACCGCAAGGTATGCATCACGGTATGGTTATGCCAGACTTGTCGTTATTGCGCTGATTGTACTGCCATTTCGTGCGGCGATTGCGTCGTTCTGGAGCAATGAGTTCGTGTTGTTTCCCGTACAGGCACTGGACGGTGTCGCTGCGGGTATTTTAGGCGTTGCCGTTCCCGGACTTATCGCCTCATTATTCAATGGTTCAGGACATATCAACGCCGCGCTTGGGCTCGTTATGTTGCTACAGGGATTGGGAGCCTCACTCAGCCCGGCATTGGCTGGTGCCATAGTCAGCCACACCTCATGGAGCTTTGCCTATCTTGTTTTGGCAGGCATTGCGCTTTGCGCCGTTTTCATATGGATAATATTCAGCAAGCATGTGTTTAAATCACTTTAGCCTGAACAAAAAACGTTGTTGGGAATAATATGATGGCGATTGATTGACATAGCGCATGAATCACACGTATTACTCACGCTGATAAAAATCCCAAAAAACATCCCTGGCGCTCATTTTTATCCTGAATATCCTTTTCAGGCATAAAATTTTACTTTAGCCATCAATGTTTCGCCCCTTAACGTAGCGCCAGAAACGTTCCGCCGTCAGGTTTAAACGCGCGCCAGATCGATAAACATAAGCCGATATCTTCAGCGAAAGGCTGTGATCCATGATCGCCAGCCTTCTCTCCTCCAACTCGCGCTGAATCGAGTAATCTGGCAGCCAGCCAACGGCATCGCCTTTGAGGATCATTCTCTTTAACAACTCACTCATCGAAGAGACAAAGGTCAGGATAAAGGTGGTGTTAGGTATGCGATCAATCACCTGATTGACCTGACGCCCCATATAACTGTCATTGGCATACTTGACCAGCGGCAGTGTGTCGCCATTGATGGAGAAAATCGGCTTACCGTGCTGGTCACAGGGTGAAACCAGGTGCAGCGCGGAATCGAAAATTTTGTGATTGATAAACGGATAATTCATCAGCTCTTCATTATAAAAGGACAGGATGAAATCACTTTTCCCCTCTTTCAGGTTAAATACGGCATCGTTGACGTTAATCGATTCAACAAAGAAAACTTTATCAGGGCTGTCACGGTAATCCGCCAGTATATCGGGCAGCAGCAGGACGGAAAGCGAAGGCGCCGCATCGATACGGATACTCTGCTTAAGCTTATCTTCACCCTTAATTCGGCTGATCTGGAAGTCCATATCGTCGAGCATGTTCCTGGCATAGCCGACAAATATCCTGCCCTGCGGCGTCAACTGTGGCGGGTTCACTTCACGATTAAAGACGCTGAAACCCAGGTTCGATTCGAGTGCCTGAATCCTTCTGCTAAACGAGGATTGCGAAATATTTCGTCTCTCTGCCGCAAGCGTAAAGCTGCGGCATTCTTCTAATGCAATCACATCATAGAACCACTTCACTTCGAGGTTACTTAGCACGTCTTTTCTCCAATTGCAGCCCCCAATTCTATGCATTTTTTACATGACAAATGATTTATATGCAATTTCTGCATCAAAAAGCCAGTGCTACTATCCATCCCTTACTCGGGTCGGCCCTTGCCGCCTCGCCAATCATCCAATGAGTCAGGGTATTTTATGAGCGCAATTAAATCTGTCATGCAACATCTCTCAAGCCTTGGCATCAACGATGTCAGCGAGATTGTTTACAACCCGAGTTACGAATTGCTGTTCGAGCATGAAACGTCAGCCGAGCTTAAAGGCCCGGCGCGCGGAATATTGACGACGTCTGGTGCGGTTACCGTTGATACCGGCGAATTCACTGGCCGTTCTCCACGCGATAAATACATCGTTCGTGACGATGTGACGCGAGATACCCTTTGGTGGTCCGATGCTGGCCTGGGGCGCAACGATAATAAACCGATGTCCACTGAAGTATGGGCACACCTGAAATCGCTGGTAGCCGATCACTTATCTGAGAAAGCGCTGTATATCGTGGATGCCTGGTGTGGTGCCAGCGCGGATACCCGTCTGGCCGTGCGTTTTGTCACTGAGGTGGCCTGGCAGGCGCACTTTGTCAAAAACATGTTTATCGCCCCGACCGCCGAAGAACTGGCAAGCTTTAACCCGGACTTCACGGTGATTAATGGCGCCGGTTGCGTCAATCCGCAGTGGCAGGAGCAAGGGTTAAACTCGGAGAACTTTGTTGCCTTCAACCTGACAGAGAATATCCAGCTGATTGGCGGGACCTGGTACGGCGGCGAAATGAAAAAAGGGATGTTCTCCGTGATGAACTACCTGCTGCCGCTGAAGGGTATTGCGTCAATGCACTGCTCAGCGAACCGTGGCGAAAAAGACGACGTGGCGCTGTTCTTTGGCCTTTCCGGCACCGGTAAAACCACACTGTCGACCGATCCGCGTCGCCAGCTGATTGGTGATGATGAGCACGGCTGGGATGCTGACGGCGTATTCAATTTTGAAGGCGGCTGCTATGCCAAGACCATCAATCTGAAAGCGGAATCTGAACCGGAAATTTATGGTGCTATCCGCCGTAATGCGCTGCTGGAAAACGTTGTCGTTCGTGAAGATGGCAGCGTGGATTATGCCGATGGCAGCAAAACCGAGAACACACGCGTCTCTTATCCACTGTCGCACATCGAGAATATCGTGCAGCCGGTGTCTCGCGCGGGTCACCCTTCACGCATTATCTTCCTTGCTGCGGACGGATTTGGCGTGCTCCCTCCGGTTTCACGTTTGACGCCAGAGCAGATGCAGTATCACTTCCTTTCTGGCTTCACCTCCAAGCTGGCGGGCACCGAGCGCGGCATTACCGCTCCGACGCCGACGTTCTCAGCTTGTTATGGCGCTGCTTTCCTGATGCTACACCCAACGCAGTACGCGGACGTGTTACAGGAGAAAGTTGCACAAAGCGGTGCTGAAGTGTGGCTGGTGAATACCGGCTGGAACGGTGCGGGTGAGCGTTTGTCGCTGAAAGATACGCGCCAAATCGTCAACGCCATTTTGGAAGGGGAAACCGGTGCATTGCGTGAAGAAACGCTGCCGATTTTTGGTCTCGCCATTCCGCAGGAGATTGCTGGCGTCGATGTGAACACACTCGATCCGCGTAACGGCTGGACATCCCCGGCAGATTGGCAGGAAGCGGCCGAGAAACTGGCACAGCTTTTTATCAATAATTTCAAGCAGTACAGTAATAACGAGGCTGGTGCGCGTATTGCGCAGGCGGGTCCGCAATTGTAATTGATGGCATATAAGATGGATGTCATACAGTGGCACTCTGTCGCCGCCAGTGAGGCGCTAAAAGCTGACTGAACTGACGCTGCCCCGCGTAAAATCGCCGGGCAGCGTTATTGATTAATAGAGCAGAAAGAATCCAGGCACAGTTAGCCTGACGTATTCAGTGCTTATGCTGATTTATAACGAGCTTCTAACTTGTCTAAAAAGCCAAATAGCACTTCATTCATCTCGCTGTAGTCATGTGCACGAAGTTCTTCTGGCGTGTTAACAAAGCGGTATTCAGCTGCACGGCTCAGGTCATTCTCAGTATGCGCGATCAGCATTTCCACTACCTCTAGCGTCAGTTCCATATGGCACTGGAAACCATAAACGCGATCGGAATAGGCAACGATCTGGCGCGGGCAACCTTGGCTATAAGCAATGATTTTTGCCTCTGCCGTTAATCCCGGCATGTCGTTGTGCCAGTGCCCTACTTCCAGCGTGCTGGCAAAGTGAGAGAACATCTCATCCTTGCTACCCTCTTCCGTCAGTGTGATTGGGAATTTACCAATCTCTTTTTCAGGGCTATGTGCGAACGGTGCGCCAAGCGCTTCACCAATCAGTTGTGATCCCAGGCAAATACCGATAACGGCTTTATCGGTTTGAACCGCCGAAGCAATCAACGCCTGTTCACCTTTCGCATTAAAGTGCGGGCATTCAGCTAATGTGGTGGAGGGATCTTGTGGCCCTCCCATCACAATCAGAAAATCGATACCTTCCGCGTCTCCTGGCAACTTATCACCGGCGTAAACCCGCGAGTAAGACACATCATGGCCGTGATTAATGGCCCATGTTTCGTAGGCGCCGGGTGCCTCAAAATCTTCATGTACGATGAAATGTACGCGCATTGCAGAGAACTCCATGAGTAATGTACTGGCCTGTTCAGACCTTATTGGTAGCCTGAATCTGACGCTGCTGTGACAGAATCCCGGCCAGGGATTTAGCGATTAACTCTGTTTCCGGTGCATCAAGCTCAGAGACGGTGATCCGTAACCCTGAACGCGTGCTGTCCAGCATGAATCCTTCTCCGCCGCGAACCAGCCAACCCCGTTGCGCCATTTGCATTACCGTTGCCGCACTGTTGTGCGCTAAAGGAACCCACACGTTTAAGCCGTCGTGATGTTCTGAAACGGTGACGCCGTGCTGTTTCAACGCGCTGACCAGCAATTCTCGTTGGCCCAAATAGCGCCTGCGTGCGGCCAGAATGGATTGCTGAAAGTCAGGCGAACGCATATGGCCCGCAGCCATATCTTGCAAAATATGGCTGACCCAGTTTGTCCCGGCATTCAGGCGTTGACGCAGACGCTGTGAAGTTTCTTCATCACTGGCAACAAAGGCCATGCGCATATCAGGACCAAGAAACTTGGACAGGGAGCGGATGAGCACCCAGTTACGGGTATTTGCCGGAACAATGTGGTGATAATCCTGTGTTGAGAGCAGAGAAAAGTGGTCATCCACAATCACCAGTACCTGCGGATAACTTGCCAGCAAAATACGTATGCCCTCTGCCCTGCCAGCGCTAAGGCCAAAGCCGGTTGGATTGTGGGCGCGAGGGGTAATGATCACCGCCTGGACGCCCGCAGAAAGCTGACGTGATAGTGCCTCAATCTGCATTCCTTCCGTATCCATTGCTACAGGCGCAGCCTGCAGACGATTGTGCCGCAAGGTGCTGATGCTACTCAGGAAGCAGGGGTCTTCAACCGCCACGCGATCGCCTGCAATCAGGTAACTGGCAAGCACCCTCTCAACCGCATCAACCGCACCGTTGGTCAAATTTAATTCAAAGGGAACATCGAGATCGGGTTGTAGCCATTCGAGACCCGCCGCCTCAAGTTCAGGGCGGATTTCCGGTTCGCCGTACAAACCCGGTGTATTTTGAATATGCGTAACAAGTTGGTTAACAGAGGGAAGAACCGAAGATGCAGGATTGCCACTGGCGAGATCGCGTATCGCCAGGCCCGGTGCGCTGCCTTCAATATCAATCGTCGCGATCGGTTCACGCACAATGGTGCCGTTTCTGCCTCTGGACAGCACAAAACCTGCATCCGTGAGGCGCTTATAGGCCAGAGCAACCGTGTTGCGATTAATGCCCAACTCACCGGCTAAATCACGTAGTGTAGGAAGCATCGTGCCGGGCGCGAGTTCACCGGACTGAATCTCTGCGCGAATCTGATCGAAAATATCACCCGCTGTTTTTCCGTTTATCTTCATTGATCTGGTACAAATAAAAGTTTAGCCTAGGTCAATGTTAATTGACTGCTGAGCGCTTGTCTATACGCCATGAAAAACACCGAAATCAAAACCTTAAATCCTGACACTCAGCCCCGTCACGACATGCATAATCGTTGGCCGCGCGCAGAGAGTGTGCAGGATTTCATCGACAATTTGGCCGCCGTGCAATCCCGAATCGATGCAGCTTGCCTGCGCGCGGGGCGTGATGTATCTGACGTTCACCTGCTACCCGTCAGTAAAACCATGGATGAAAACCATATCCGTCTGGCGCATCAAGCCGGATGTAAGTTGCTGGGTGAAAACAAAGTGCAGGAAGCATGGGGGAAATCGCAGGCCATGTCAGATCTCACTGACTTGAAATGGTCTGTGATTGGTCATCTTCAGTCCAACAAAGCCAAACTGGTTGCCAGATTTGCCAGTGAATTTCAAGCTCTGGACTCACTCAACACGGCAGTGATACTGGATCGGCGTTTACAGCTTGAAGGCCGCACGCTGGAGGTGTTTGTGCAGGTGAATACCTCTGCTGAACCGAGCAAATATGGTTTGGTTCCTGAACAGGTGGCGAACTTCATGGCGCACCTAAGTCCGCTCAAGAATCTGCATATTAAGGGGCTGATGACATTGGCAGAATTCAGCTCAGATGCCGATCGTGTGCGGGCCTGCTTTATCCGTTTGAGGAAACTGCGTGATGGACTTGCTGATGTGTATGGCCATTTGCAGCTGTCGATGGGGATGTCGGGTGATTTCGAAATCGCTATCGAAGAAGGCGCCAATGTGGTGCGCGTAGGTCAGGCCATTTTTGGTGCCCGCTCGCTCCCAGATGATCACTTCTGGCCAACAGGAGACTAAGGCAATGATCACGACGCACCGCCTCAGCGTGTACCTCAATAACAACCTGGTCGGTAATCTTGACTGTGAAAGTCATCAGGCCGATGCACTCATCACAAAAATTCAGAGCGCACTATCTGCCGAAGAGGGATGGTCTACTGTCAGATGGGTTTCGGATCAGGAAAAACGTATTCTTGAGAGTAGCCCTACGGGTATCAAACTTATAAGCAGTGAAAAGCTTTTCCGCCAGGCATAAATCTATCGCGACAATCGACAAGCAGCGCCTTCAAGCAACGTGGTAATGTCGACGTCGAACTGTTTTCTGCTTTAAGGAAGCCAACATGACCACTTTCCATCAACTTACCGCCACCAGCCTGAGCGGCCAGCTTATCTCCATGGCTGATTACGCTGGCAAACTGGTTTTGGTAGTGAACACCGCCAGCCATTGCGGCTTCACGCCACAGTACGCAGGCCTTGAAGCGCTTTATAAGAAGTATGCCGCCCAGGGGCTGATGGTGCTGGGGTTCCCTTGCAATCAGTTCGGAAAGCAGGAGCCCGGTGATGCCGACGCGATCTCGCAAACCTGCCACATTAACTACGGTGTAAGCTTCCCGATGTTCGAGAAGGTGGAGGTCAACGGAGCGGCTACGCATCCGGTGTTTGGTTATCTGAAAAACGAATTACCCGGCTTGCTGGGCGGTCGGATAAAGTGGAACTTCACTAAATTTCTCATCGGACGTGACGGCAAACCGATTAAGCGTTTTGCACCGTTCACCACGCCAGAGAAAATGGAATCTGCGATTATATCTGCACTTGAAATCTAATCATTCCTGAGCGTCATTCGCGCTGAAAGATGCCATCTTTAATAGTTGCGATCTTTCCATGGCGGACTTTAGAAACGTTAGTGCGCTGGGTATTGAGATTCGTAGCTGTATGGCACAAGGTGCCGATTTTCGCGGTGCCAGTTTCATGAACATGATTACAACCCGTACCTGGTTCTGCAGTGCATACATCACCAAAACAAACCTCAGCTACGCCAATTTATCCAAGGTGGTATTAGAGAAGTGCGAGCTATGGGATAACCGCTGGATTGGCACTCATATTCTGGGCGCAACATTCAGTGGATCAGACCTCTCAGGCGGTGAGTCTTCTTCATTTGACTGGCCTTCCGCCAATTTCACTTATTGCGATCTGACTAACTCGGAGCTAGGTGAAATCGATGTGCGTGAAGTTGATATGCAGGGCGTGAAGCTGGACAACTACCAGGCCTCATTAATATTGCAGCATCTTGGCATCTCGGTTGTTAATTAATAAGCTGCATGTTAACCACTCATTTTAAATTTATCGCATTGCTTGAGTGAATGAATACGGACTGCCAGTAAACAACATATTATGGCAATACCGCTAGTCATCAGCACAAGGTCGATTGTCTGGCATGGTCGACCAAATACTATTCACCCCATCGTGTTGCCTTCACTCCTGTCACGGAATGAAGGCGCAGTGACGATGCCTAGGGGCCTGTGAGCTTAACCAGCATCAGTGAGTCCGTCTTGCCCACTGAGAACGCCCGTCCTTACGTCTCAAATCTTCGCGATTACTTATATACGTCAGCCTAAAAAAGCCGCTAAATCGGGGTTTCTCCCGGCAAATTGTAAATTTATGTCTATGCTGTATCAGGATCATCAGCTTTTGCTGGGTTCACTATGACGTTTTACTGTTTGTTTATAACTAGATATCAATCAAAAGTAATTGATTTTTAAGGGAATGGGAATGCTTAGTTTAAGACGTAAAAAGGTTAAACCGATGCGGTTGAAGGACGTGACAATCATTGATGATGCTCGTCTCAAGAAGGCGATTACCGCCGCCGCTCTGGGTAATGCCATGGAGTGGTTTGATTTTGGGGTATACGGCTATGTCGCAGCCGTTTTAGGCAAAGTTTTTTTCCCGGGTGCCTCGCCTGGCATTCAGATCATCGCCGCTTTGGGCACATTCTCGGTTCCGTTCATCATTCGTCCGCTAGGGGGAATGTTCTTTGGCGTATTGGGTGATAAATACGGCCGTCAGAAGATTCTGGCCATCACCATCATATTGATGACCTTCAGCACCTTCAGTATCGGACTTATTCCTTCCTATGCCACCATCGGCTTCTGGGCGCCGGTCTTGCTGCTGATTGCAAAAATGGTTCAGGGATTCTCGGTGGGAGGCGAATATACCGGTGCTTCAATCTTTGTGGCGGAATACTCACCCGATCGTAAACGCGGATTTTTAGGCAGTTGGCTTGATTTTGGTTCGCTGGTTGGCTTCGTCTGTGGCGCCGGTGTGGTTGTGCTGCTCACCACGATCCTGGGCCAGGAAACCTTCAATGACTGGGGTTGGCGCATCCCCTTCTTTATGGCGTTGCCATTAGGTTTAGTCGGCCTTTACCTGCGTCATGCGCTCGAAGAGACCCCAGCATTCCAGAAACATGTGGATTCACTGGAAGAAGGTTCCAAGCAAGGTTTGAGTGAAGGCCCTTCTGTTCCTTTCAAAGAGATTGCACGCAAACACTGGCGAAATCTGATCTCCTGCATCGGCATCGTTATCACCACCAACGTGGCTTATTACATGCTGCTGACTTATGTGCCGAGTTACCTGACCCACAATCTGCACTATTCAGAAGACCGTGGCGTTTTAATCATTGTCGTTATCATGCTGGCGATGCTGTTTGTGCAACCGGTGATGGGATTACTCAGTGATAAATTTGGACGTCGTCCGTTTATCATTATTGGTAGCGTGGCAATGGTGCTGTTATCCATTCCCTCCTTTATGCTGATTACTCATCACAGTTTAGTCGCACTCTTTTTCGGATTGTTGATTCAGGCGGTCATACTCAACTGTCTGATTGGCGTGATGGCCTCGACCCTGCCCGCGTTATTCCCGACAGAAGTGCGTTACAGCGCGTTGGCCAGCACCTATAACATCTCCATTTTGGTTGCGGGTATTACCCCTACCCTTACCGCCTGGTTAGTGGAAGTGACAGGCAACCTTTATATGCCGGCATGGTATCTGATGGTAGTGGGTGCGATCGGTGTGGTGACCGGTTTTACCGTGAGGGAAACCGCTAACAAACCGCTCTATGGTGACACCCCAGCTGCCTCCTCGCTTGAAGAAGCCAAAGAGTTGCTGCAGGAGCATCATGATGGCATTGAGCAGCGCATCGAGGATATTGATGAACAAATTGAGGAGTTGAAAAATAAACGCCGCAATTTAGTTGCTCAGCACCCCGAAATCACGCAATAAATAACAGCCGCTGCCTCAGGGCAGCGGATTCCCCCCTCAATCGCTCTTCCTGACACAGAAGACTTATTATCGTCTATACTTTCAGTGAGTTGGTTTATTCACTATTTTTAATTAAAACTCGATAATGATGAAATTGTTTTCATCAGAATCAATGATGGGTATTAAATTAATTTCATTATTAGCGAATAGATAGTTAGCAGATAACCGGATAGACAACGGTTACTGAATATGTAATTTACCTGACAATGATATATTGTCAGCTGAGAATGAGGGAAAATAATGCCATCGATATTTGATGAGTTATCTGACGCCCCTTCATGGGTGCCTGCTGTGTTACTTGTCACTCTCTCGCTTGTCGCGGGATTTCTGGCTCGATTTTTACTTCTTAGGTTTATACGTTACTGGCAGGATCGCGACAGGAAATTATTCAAATCACTTGAGAAGCATCTTCGTGGTTCAATGTTTCTATTTATTCCACTGATGTTAATCAACGTCGGAGCCGAGTATGTAAATATTCACCCCGATTCGCTTTCGTACATTACCCCCACGCTGAATGTTTTCATAATATTGTCATTGTGCTCGATTTTAATAAGATTGACCAACGTCGCGCAGGACATGCTATTTATTCGCTATGATATTAATCTGTCAAACAACCTGCGCGCCAGGAAGATTCGCACCCAGATCATTTATGTCAAAAAGGTCGCGATTGTCCTCCTTGTATCATTCTGCCTTTCTCTAATTCTTATCAGCATCCCCGGCGTGAGAAAATTCGGCACCACTATCCTCGCCGGAGCTGGGGTGGCCGGCATCATTATCGGTTTTGCATTGCAGAAATCACTGGTTAATTTGTTTGCTGGCATTCAGATCGCTTTCACACAACCGATCAAAATTGATGATGCGGTTGTGGTTGAAAATGAATGGGGTTGGATTGAGGAGATCAACCTGACCTATGTTGTAGTACGTATCTGGGACCTGCGCCGTCTGGTGCTGCCAATTACCTATTTTACCGAAAACGCCTTCCAGAACTGGACACGCAATAATGCCCAAATATTAGGTTCGGTTTTTCTTTACCTCGATTATTCGATGCCATTAGAGCCACTCCGTCAGCATTTTGAAAAAGTTCTCAGCGAAACCAAACTCTGGGATCAGCAAACCCAGGTGCTTCAGGTGACCGATACCACTGATAAAACCATGACGATTCGTTTATTAATGACTGCACAAAACTCCCCAACCGCCTGGGATTTGCGCTGCTACGTGCGCGAGAAGATGATTGAGTTTATTCAACTGAATTATCCGCAGAGTCTTCCTCATGTGCGGGCGACGTTGACCGAGACTGGAGTATCTAATAGCACGAATACGTTGTCTTAGATGATACGCTTTCCTGCGTTTAAAGGTGGCAGCTCAAGCGGTAATGACGTATCTACGTTGTATCAACATCAACGATGATATACAGTGTATCGACATTTCGCAGGAGATTGGTTATGACGACGGTGACGTTAAAAAAATGGGGTAACAGCCCTTCAATCCGCATCCCTGCCAGCGTAATGCAATCTGCTGCGCTGAGTGTTGACGACAAACTGGAACTCAGCGTGGAAGATGGCAAGTTGATACTTGTCCCGGTGAGAGAAAAGGAGTATTCCCTTGACGCTCTACTGGACGGCATCACTGAAGATAACGTCCATGAAAAAATTGATTTTGGACCTTCAGTTGGCAAGGAATTGCTCTAATGGTTTCACGTTTTGTACCCGATGCCGGAGACCTGATCTGGCTGGATTTTGACCCTACACTGGGGCACGAGCAGGGTGGACATCGCCCTGCTGTCGTCCTCAGTCCTTTTGCCTATAACAACAAAGTGGGCATGCTGCTTTGCGTTCCCTGCACCACTCAGGCCAAGGGTTATCCCTTTGAAGTCAACTTGTCAGGCGCACGTGAGAGTGTCGCGCTGGCTGATCAGGTGACCAGCATTGACTGGCACGCCCGAAAAGTGGTGAAAAAAAGCCATGTGACATCGAATGAACTGGCTGAGATTCGCGCCAAGGCGAAAGCGCTGATTGGATAAGCACGAAAACTTGCAGCCTGAAGCCGCCAGTTGTTCTTCAGTGCCCACGCCGCGCCCGCATCATCGCCAGCCTGAACTGGCGGACATCTTGTGGCGTCCAGCAGCGGCAGGACAACGGCGCGGTATCGTCAACCGCGGCGGGTAGCGGGACTTTCTCTAGCGTGCCACGATTGCAAATCGCACAGGCTAAAGTGGCGGAGGGCACGCCAAGATAGCGCGCCACCTCCGGCAAGGTCATCAGTGTAGTACGCATCATAACCTCCTCGTTGCATGTGATTTAACTGACATGGTTGAGCAGTTTTCAGCGTAATTTTATGATCGCGATCAGGTGATGAATTATTTTTGGTTAAAAAATAATCACAGCGTCATCAGCATCTCGTGCCACGCCATGCCGCCGTGATCGGACGCCGAAGGTTTGATGTACTGATAGCCGAACTTCTTATACAGATCAACGTGATGGGTTTTGCACATCAAATGAATGGTCTGCTTATCCATCTGCTTCATAAGCTTGATAAACTGTTGCATCATCAGTGTGCTGTAACCTTTACCCTGATAAGCCGGATCGAGCACCACTGACATAATTACCACGTTAGGTGCTGCAGGATCGTGCCCGATTAACTCCTTAAATTCCTCATCTGACATCACCACATCCCAGGCGCAACCTGCATTGATAAAGCCAATGACTTGACCCTCGTTTTCAAGGCACATAAACCCTTGAGGATAGTGTGCTATACGGGTTACGATTTTTTCGCGCGTGGCAGCCTCATCGCCTTCGTAGGCATTAATTTCAATGGCATAGCAGCGATCAACATCGGCTAAGGTGGCACTTCGAAACTTTAGATTCGACACAACAGACCTCTAAACATAACATCTCGTGAGCGCCATATTAGCAGGGTGTCATGGGGAAAGGTTAAGAGAATAGAGCGCTGCATTGCTGCAGCGCTACCGTTTAAATCACTTCCACAACCCGATTTTCACGTGCGCTAACAAAAGCAGCATCCAGTACCGCCAGGACTTCAATCGCCTGCTCTGGCGTCACCGGAGGCTCACTGCCATCGCGTACCGCTTGAGCAAAAGCTTCGTAATAGGCGTGATAGGCACCTTGTTCAGAAGGCACCCGTTCTGAGCCTTGCGGCGTATTAAGTGTGCCCCAGCACTTAGGCTGCTCATAGCCCCATGCATCCCGATCGTCCGCCGGACGCTGGCCCGCAAAAATGGCCTGCGCCTGCACATCCGTCCCTTGTGAAAAAAGCTACCGGCATCGCCATACAGACGAAACTCACGGCAAACAAAGCGATTCAGTTTGGTGGCGGAAAGATAGGATTTAGTCCCGTTTTGATGAGTGAGCGTCAGCAAAAAACTGGCGTCGGTCGGCCCTTCCGGCAGGTCGATAATATCCAGCTGAGCATAAACTGATTTTACCGGACCCAACAGGAACAGCGCCTGATCAACAATATGACTGCCTAAATCACGCAGCAGGCCGCCAGTTTCGCCGCCTTCGAGGGTATTGGCATCGTAAAATCCATACGATTATGCAAACGCCACACTTTTCCCACGCGATTTTGCTCAATCAGTTTTTTCAGCGTGCGCACATCATGGTCAAAACGACGGTTGTGATACACGCTCAGTACGACGCCTTTCGCTTTCGCGGCATTGGCCAACTCACGCCCCGTTTTCGCGTCGGGTGCAAAGGGTTTGTCGGCAATCACCGCCACACCCGCAGCAATCGCTTCCAGCACCAGTTCGCGGCGCGTTTGCGGTGGTGTCGTGATCGTGACGGCATCGACACCTGCCACCAGCATGTCGGTCAGGCTGGCATAGATCGGAATGTCGGGAAAATCCGCTCTCACGCGTGCAATAGTGGCTGGCGCACGCGCCACGATGCCCGCTAACTCCACGCCCTCAGCCGCATTAATGAATGGCGCGTGAAAGTGTTTGCCGCCCGTTCCATAGCCCACGATACCGATTTTCATGCTGCCTCCTTGTGATAGAGGAGAGTGGTAAGGCAATCAGTAATAACATAATCGCAACAACTAAAACTGCTCGCTCACGCAAAAATGGCACAAAAATATCATTTTTAGGAAAAATGGCTTTACTGTGCCGCAGGGAAGTTGCGCTTAATCGGCGCAAAGTCACTGGCGTTTTTGCCTAACAATCGCTGAGGGCGGAAATCTGCCAGTAACTCACTGGCCTGATCCTGCACCAGTTCCTGCGCCACCAGCTTGCCAATCAACGGTGACAATGTGATTCCACTGTGTGTCACTGCCACATATACACGCTGATGAGGCGTGACGTAGCCAATGGCAGGTAATCCATCCGCCGGTCTGGCGCGTTGACCAATCACAATGTTCTCAATCTGCAATTCGCCTGCATCTGCAAACAACGCGTGGTAGCGATCGCGGAACTGCTGGGCAATATCGCCATGGAGCGAAGGTGGCGAGGCAGGATCGGCAAGATCGTCCAGTTCCAGTGCTTGTAATAACAACCGCCCGCCGCCATCCGGGCGCACGTTGAGCTGAGGAGAGATTAAATTGGTTGCCAGCGAGAGCGGCTGTGGCGCCGTGCGTGCCAGGAAACTACAGGCCACCGCGTTGGGTTTGCTGGTATCGAGCAGCGCCAAATCAAGATTAAGGGTGTTAAGCAGTTGATTGGCCCAGCGCCCGGTGGCAATCACCACGTGATCACCCTGCCACTGTTCACCGTTTACCAGATGCAGCGTGACGCCATCAGCTTGTTCGCTAAGACGTTCAATCGCATGTTGTTGATGCAATACCGCCCCATTGGCACGCGCTTCAGACCAGAGTCGCGAGAGATACAGCGTCGGATGCAATACCGATTCCGTTGGGAAATGCCAGACGCTGCCACTTACCGCCTGTGAACGCAGATCCGGCACTTCACGCTGCAACGCATCCGGTGTCACCTCATGCGCGGGATAACCCAGCGATTGCAGGGAGGTAACACGCCGCAGTAGCCTCTGCTGCGCCTCGCCTTCTGACGCCCACTCCCAGGTACCACAGGTTTCCAGCCAGCGCAGACCATTGGTTTGCGAAAGCTGCAAACGAGTATGTTCTTCCATAGCGAGGGCATTGAGCTGGTGATAACTGAGGGGTTGTTTACCATTGGAGTTGACCCAGGCGAAGGTGGTGCTGCTGGTGCCGGCACCAATATGCTGCTTCTCAAAAATCGTAACCTGTACGCCCTGCAAGGCTAATGCGCGCGCCACCGCTAAACCGATGACGCCGCCGCCCACTATCGCAATCTTTTGAGTTGTCATGAATGGCTCCTGAATGAATAGCCCTATCATAACAACGTTCATCGGCAGAGATTGCAATTGCTATATAACGCTTACTGCGCAGGATATAAGAAAATCCTCTGATGCCAGAGAATAAATTTATATCGTTGTCAGCATTTTCCCATTTGAGAAATAGGCCAGCAAATTCTCCAGCACATTATTCGCCATGCCTTCACGGGTTTCATGGGTGGCACTCGCAATATGTGGGGTTAATAACACATTATCTAATTCACGCAGCGCAGGATGAATAATCGGTTCTTGTGGGAAAACATCCAGCGCGGCGCCTTTTATCACACCCTGCTGCAATGCCTGGATAAGATCGTTTTCATTCACCACCGCACCGCGTGCAATGTTGATCAGCACACCCGATTTCCCCAACGCCGCCAGCACTTTTGCGTCCACCAGCTGGATATTTTCCGGGCTACCCGGCAGCGCCAGCACCAGGAAATCACTGAACGCCGCCAGCTGTTCTATGTTCTCACAGCGTTGGTAAGGCACATCTTTTTGACTGCGCGCGGTGTAAGCGATCTCCATACCGAATGCCTCAGCACGCCGGGCAATCGCAAGACCAATCGCACCCAAACCCGCAATGCCCATGCGTTTCCCGCTGGCTTTACTGGAAAGTGAAGTAGCGGTATTTTCCCACGCGCCAGAGCGGGCGAACTGATGATTGGCCACCAGGTTGCGTGAAAAAGCTAAGGTCAACGTCATGGCTAAATCGGCGACATCATCGGTAAGAATATCGCTGGTGATGCTCACCTGAATATCATGTGCAGCGGTGTAATTCAGGTCGATACGATCGGTTCCCACCCCAAACACCGCAATCGCTTTACAGGCCGGCACCTGTTCCAGAATCGACGTTTCTACCCCCACGTCACCGCGGGTCACTATGCCTTGAATCTCTTTGCCCTGGCGCTGAAGAAATAGCGCAGGGTCCTGCTCATTATATAAACGATGACAATGAAAATGTTGCGAGAGTTTTTCGTCCAGCTGCGGCATCAGTGGCTGAATAATCAGAATATGAGGTTGCGAAGACATCATTATTTTCCTGGATGGATAAGCGTGTCGTTTCAGACTACCGGATGAATTTATGTTACGGCACCCTTGTTACTTTTTTCGCTAATACGATCACGGGGAAAGTGCAATGAATCCTGGTGGAGAATCAGGTTTTATTTCGGATCTGTTTTTACCGTAATGCGTTGAGCGCGCTGGCGAACTCACCTTACGCAGTCTACGGTTAATAAAAAAACCATAACAATTCAACTTACCATGGAAAGCCGCTATGACCGCCCATGTCGACATCACCGCAAGCCCGGAACACGAACTACACTCTTTGCAGCAATTATTGCAGACGCATCTTGAGCAACTGCTGCCTGCGGGTCAGCCGAGCGATCAAGTTCGTGCCGCCATGCGCGCCGGTGCACTGGCACCGGGTAAACGCATTCGTCCACTGCTGCTGCTGTTGGCTGCGCGAGATATGGGCAGCAAAGCATCGCAACAGGGCATTCTTGATCTCGCCTGCGCAGTTGAAATGGTGCATGCCGCGTCGTTGATCCTCGATGATATTCCATGCATGGACAATGCTCAGATGCGACGCGGGCGCCCAACGGTGCATCGCGAATTTGGCGAAAGCGTGGCGATTCTGGCGGCGATTGCCCTGCTGAGCCGCGCCTTTGAAGTGATCGCCGTTGCGCCAGGTTTAGCCGCCCTGCAGAAATCAGAGGCGATTGCCGAACTCTCTTCTGCCGTGGGTTTACAAGGTTTGGTGCAGGGTCAATTCCAGGATCTGCATCAGGGCGCGCAATCGCGTAGCCCGGAAGCCGTCGCATTAACCAATGAACTCAAAACCAGCGTGCTGTTCCGAGCCACCTTGCAAATGGCGGCGATTGCCGCGGAAGCAACCCCCGCTATGCGCCAGAAGCTCAGCTATTTCGCGCAGGATTTGGGTCAGGCTTTCCAATTGCTCGATGATCTCGCCGACGGCAGCAAACACACCGGCAAGGACATTAATCAGGATCAGGGTAAATCGACGCTGGTACAGATGCTCGGTTCTGAAGGTGCTGAGCGCCGCTTGCGTGAACATCTGCGCAGTGCCGATGCGCACCTCGCCTGCGCCTGCCATCGTGGCATAGCGACCCGCCAATATATGCACGCCCTGTTTAATCAACAGCTGGCGATGTTTCACTGATCGCGGGACTGCCGATGGGGCACTTTGCCGTGATTGCGCCGCCACTGTATAGCCATTTTCACGCGCTGCAGGCGTTGTCACATACGCTGATTGCGCGCGGTCATCGCATCACCTTTGTGCAACAGGATGATGCACGTCTCCTGCTAACGGATGAATGTATAGGATTCAGCACCGTAGGTGAGCGCAGCCATCCCGCCGGTTCTCTGGCACGGGTGTTACAGCATCTGGCCTCGCCCCTTTCGTTATGGCGGGTAATCAGTGATATCGCCGCCAGCACCGATATGTTGTGTCGTGAACTGCCTGCGCGTTTAACCTCGTTGCAAGTCGATGGTGTGATTGCCGATCAGATGGAAGCGGCGGGTGGCTTAGTGGCAGAAGCGTTGCACCTTCCCTTTGTTTCAGTGGCCTGCGCGCTGCCGGTGAATCGCGAGCCTGGCATACCGCTGGCGGTGATGCCGTTTCGCTTTGGTCAGGATGAAAAATCACTGCAACGTTTTCAGGCCAGTCAGGATATTTATGATCGCCTGATGCAGCGCCATGGCGCGGTGATCAGCCACCATGCGCAACGATGGGGTTTACCCGATCGCCACAGCCTGCATCAATGTTTGTCACCGCTGGCGCAGATTAGCCAACTCGTTCCGGCATTTGATTTTCCGCGCCAGCATCTGCCCAGCCATTTTCACGCTGTGGGTCTGCTGCAGGCATCGAATCCTCCCAGCAGTGCCAGCGCGCCCTGGCCAGAATTGCGACAGCCGGTGGTTTATGCCTCTTTTGGCACCTTGCAAGGTCATCGTTTTCGCTTGTTCCTGCATCTGGCAAAAGCGTGCCGCAACCAGCAGCTCTCGTTGGTGATTGCCCATTGTGGCGGTTTGGACGCCAATCAGGTGCAGCAGCTTAAGCGCGCCGGTGCGGCGTGGGTGACGGATTTTCTCGATCAGCCAGCCGCGCTGCAACATGCGCAGCTGTTTATCACCCATGCCGGACTCAACAGCACGTTAGAGTCACTGGAATGGGGCACCCCGATGCTGGCGCTGCCGCTGGCCTTTGACCAACCCGGCGTGGCGTCACGTATTGCCTGGCACGGTGTCGGTCAT
Source organism: Pantoea sp. Seng (assembly GCF_009829935.1). Classification (NCBI taxonomy): domain Bacteria; kingdom Pseudomonadati; phylum Pseudomonadota; class Gammaproteobacteria; order Enterobacterales; family Erwiniaceae; genus Pantoea; species Pantoea sp. Seng. Next base: position 87,775 of record NZ_SZZV01000017.1, read on the forward strand.
CGCGCGTCTCGCTTTAGCCGCGTGCATCAGCTGGAGCAGCACCTGCAGCAACTGTTGACGGATGACGGCTATCGGCTGCGTATCTCGCCGATTCAGGCGCAGCTGCAGCGCTCAGGCGGTTGCGAGCGCGCCGCTGACATCGTTGAGCAGGCATTGGGGCAACACCGTGTTGTGCTGGCGGAGGCGACCTGATGCCCGAGAATTATGACGTGATTTTAGTGGGTGCCGGACTGGCTAATGGCTTGATTGCGCTGAAGCTGCGTCAGCGCCAACCCCAGTTGCGCATTCTGATGCTGGAAAGTCACGCGCATCCGGCAGGTAATCATACCTGGTCCTTTCATCAGGACGATCTCAGCCCCCATCAGTTTCAGTGGTTGCAACCGTTGATTGCCTATCGCTGGCCCGGCTATCAGGTGCGTTTCCCTACACTGCGCCGCAATCTCAGCGGGGAATATTGCTCAATCACCTCTGCAGATTTTGCCCAACGGCTTTATGAGGTCATGGCGGATGATCTCTGGATCAATACCCCGGTGAATGAGGTGCAACCCACACAGGTCATCCTGGCCGACCATCGCATACTGCATGCTGCGGTGGTGATTGACGGTCGCGGCCTGCAACACACGCCGCATCTGCAACTCGGCTATCAAGCCTTTATCGGTCAGGAGTGGCATCTGGCTAGGCCTCACGGTTTAACACAACCGATCTTGATGGATGCGACAGTGGATCAACAACAGGGCTACCGCTTTGTTTACACCTTACCGCTGAGTACAGATCGTCTTTTAATTGAAGATACGCACTACATTAATCAGCCCACGCTGACAGAGCACACCGCGCGGCTGAATATCGCCGATTACGCCAAAGCGCATCACTGGAGCTTGAGCCTTCTGCTGCGTGAGGAGCAAGGTTCACTGCCAATTACATTGAGTGGCGATATTGATGCCTTTTGGCTGCAACAGCGTGGTCAACCGTGCAGTGGATTGCGCGCCGGTTTGTTTCACGCCACCACGGGCTACTCGTTGCCCACAGCACTGGCGCTGGCTGAACGCATTGCCCAACTGTTGCCCTGTGATGCGACAACGCTCAGTCGCGCCATCGAACAGTTTGCACGCGAGCAGTGGCGAACACAGCGTTTTTTCCGGCTGCTCAATCGAATGCTGTTCTTGGCCGGGCACCCGGACCAGCGCTGGCGTGTCATGCAGCGCTTTTATCGGCTGAATGCCGGATTAATCAGCCGCTTTTACGCCGGGCAACTCCAGCTCGGCGATAAAGCGCGCATTTTATGTGGCAAACCGCCGGTGCCGATTGGCGAAGCGGTGCGCGCACTGATGACGACCTCTTCTAAACCAGGGAAGAAATAATGACACGTACTTATGTGATTGGCGCCGGTTTCGGCGGCCTGGCGTTGGCTATCCGGCTGCAGGCAGCTGGCATTCCTACCACGCTACTTGAGCAGCGCGATAAACCCGGCGGACGCGCCTACGCATGGCAGGAACAGGGCTTTACTTTTGATGCCGGACCGACAGTGATCACCGACCCGACAGCGATTGAAGCGCTGTTTACGCTGGCCGGTAAATCGCTCAGTGATTATGTTGAATTGATGCCGGTTACGCCTTTCTATCGCTTATGCTGGGAAGACGGCAAACAGCTCGACTATGACAATAATCAACCGTTGCTGGAGCAGCAAATTGCCCGCTTCAACCCGGCCGATGTCGCAGGCTATCGGCAGTTTCTCGCCTATTCACGCGAGGTGTTCAAAGAGGGTTATCTTAAGTTGGGGACTGTGCCTTTTTTGCATTTCCGTGACATGCTGCATGCTGGCCCTCAGTTAGGCCGCTTGCAGGCCTGGCGCAGCGTTTACAGTATGGTGGCAAAATTTATACAGGACGATCACCTGCGTCAGGCATTCTCTTTTCACTCGCTGCTGGTTGGCGGTAATCCTTTTGCAACGTCCTCGATCTATACCTTGATTCATGCGCTGGAACGCGAATGGGGCGTATGGTTCCCACGTGGCGGCACGGGAGCGCTGGTGCAAGGCCTGGCTAAGCTGTTTACCGACATGGGTGGCGAATTGTTGCTCAACGCCGAAGTGAGTCAGCTTGAAACCCAGGGCAATCGCATAAGTGGCGTACAGTTGAAAGATGGTCGCCGGTTTGCAGCTAATGCGGTGGCGTCGAATGCCGATGTGGTGCATACCTATGATCGGTTGCTGCGTGGGCATCCTGCCGCCAGCAAACGTGCGGCCTCACTGAAACGTAAACGCATGAGCAATTCGCTGTTTGTACTCTATTTCGGTCTGAATCACCCGCATTCACAGCTGGCGCATCATACCGTGTGCTTTGGCCCGCGCTATCGTGAGCTGATCGACGAGATTTTTAACAGCAGCCAGCTTTCAGACGATTTTTCGCTTTATCTGCATGCACCCTGCTCCAGCGATCCATCACTGGCTCCGGCAGGCTGTGGCAGTTTCTATGTATTGGCACCGGTGCCGCATCTCGGCACGGCGGCGATCGACTGGCAACAGGAAGGACCGCGTTTACGCGATCGCATTTTTGCTTATCTGGAGGAGCACTATATGCCGGGACTACGTCAGCAACTGGTGACGCACCGCATGTTTACGCCGTTTGATTTTCGCGACACGCTGCATGCCCATCAGGGTTCAGCGTTTTCGCTGGAACCGATTTTGACGCAGAGCGCATGGTTCCGCCCACATAACCGCGATGCGAATATCGCCAACCTCTATCTGGTTGGTGCTGGCACACATCCCGGCGCCGGGGTACCCGGTGTGATTGGCTCGGCGAAAGCCACTGCGCAACTGATGCAGGAGGATCTCGCTGGATGAATCGCCAACCCCTGCTAGAGCAAGTGACTCAGACCATGGCGATCGGCTCAAAGAGTTTTGCCACGGCCGCGAAACTGTTCGATGCGCCCACGCGGCGCAGCACGTTGATGCTGTACGCGTGGTGTCGCCACTGCGATGACGTGATTGATGGACAAACGCTGGGCGAAGGCGGCACACAACATGTGGTAGAAGATGCCGAAGCGCGCATGCTGCATCTGCAAATTGAAACCCGCCGTGCTTACAGCGGTGCGCACATGGATGAACCCGCGTTCAAAGCATTCCAGGAGGTGGCGTTAATTCACCAGTTGCCGCCACAGTTGGCGTTTGATCACCTGGAAGGCTTTGCGATGGATGCGCGTGAGGCGCGCTACGTGACGTTCGACGATACTCTGCGCTACTGCTATCACGTCGCGGGAGTGGTGGGCCTGATGATGGCCCGTGTGATGGGCGTCCGTGACGAAGCGGTGCTGGATCGCGCCTGCGATCTGGGGCTCGCCTTCCAGCTCACCAACATTGCCCGCGACATCGTTGAAGATGCGCAGAATGGGCGCTGCTATCTGCCGCAAAGCTGGCTGGACCAAGCGGGCTTAACCGGCCAGAATCTGGCCGATCCGCAACATCGCGCTGCCCTGGCACCACTGGCCGCGCGACTGGTGAGCGAAGCAGAACCCTATTATCACTCTGCTCGTTCCGGCTTACCCGGATTGCCGCTGCGCTCCGCATGGGCCATCGCCACTGCACGCGGCGTCTATCGTGAAATTGGGGTGAAGGTGCAACATGCAGGCGCACATGCCTGGGATGCGCGACAACGCACCAGCAGCGGCGAAAAACTGGCGCTGCTGGTGAAAGGTGCTGGCTTGGCGCTTACTTCACGTTTGACTCGTCCGGAGTCGCGTCCTGAGGGGTTGTGGCAGCGTCCGCGTTAACGGATTTATGCCGCTGTCGCAGCGCCGCCTGCAACTTATGCAAAGGCGGCGCATAAAGAAAGCCGAATGAGACGCACCCCTCGCGGCCCCGCACCGCATGATGCATGCGGTGCGCCATATACAGACGCTTGAGATAACCTTTGCGCGGGATATAGCGGAACGGCCAGCGTTGATGCACCAGCCCGTCATGTACCATGAAATAGAGTGCGCCGTACAAGGTTACGCCCGCACCAATCCATTGCAGCGGCCAGTAGCCGTTTACGCCGATGTAGATCAGCGCAATCGCCAAGAACATAAACACCACGGCATAGAGATCGTTGAGTTCAAATTTGCCGTCGTGCGGTTCATGGTGTGATAAATGCCAGCCCCAGCCCCATCCGTGCATGATGTACTTATGCGACAGTGCCGCCACCACTTCCATCACCACCACTGACGCCAGCAGGATCAGCGTATTCCATAACCAAAGCATCGTGCATCCATTTGTGTTGAACAGAGGCTTTAAAAGTGGACGCGGATAGGTCGAGAGGCAAGTCAATAACGTTTATTTTTGTTGGATTGATGGCAATTGAGTTTTCATCCATACTCATCGACATTGCTACACGTGTAGTCCACACGGGGGATTTATGCCTAATACCAGTGTAAACCAGAAGAAAACCGTCAGCGTCACCGTCGAACCCATGCTATTGCAACAAGCCAGAGAGGCCGGTTTAAACTTATCCGCGATTCTTGCTGAGGCTTTGCGACAAGAAATACGGGTAGCCGCTGCAGAAAAATGGAAACAAGAAAATAGTGCCGGTTTACAGGAACTGAACCGCATAACTGAAGAGCATGGTTTATTGTCGGATGAACACAGGACGTTCTAAATATGCAGTACATGATTTATAACAACACCAGTAAAAACAGTGCTTACCCTTATCTGGTCGATGTTCAAAGCGATATCATTGATCAGCTCACAACGCGTATTGTCATTCCTTTGTACCCTATGAATCGACTTAAGGCTGGTCAGGTAAAACGGCTTAACCCCGTCATCGAAATTGAAGGAGAGGGCTATCTCGTCATGACCCATGAAATGGCAAGTGTGCCCGCATCTCTGTTAGGAAAACAAGTGATGGATGCGCGCCCTTATCGCCAGCAAATCACAGATTCTATTGATTTTATCTTTGATGGATTTTGAAACTTTACATGTCAAACGTCCCTCGTTAGTATTCCCCTCCTCAGCGGAAATGAACTGCTGCGTAAGCGTTAACGTCAATCAACGCACCATATGCAGAATCGTTCTGCCTCAACTCTATGGTGCGCAAATATGTCCCATACCACTATTGCCCAAAATCCAGCCCTGCGACGCGCGGGTTTTTTCTTGTTTCTGTTGCTGCTTACTGCTGCCAACCTGCGCACGCCGATCACCGCCACCGGCCCCATACTGGAGAATATCCGCGCCAGTTTTGGTCTGAGCGCCAGTGCCGCAGGCGTGATCAATTTTTTACCGCTGCTGATGTTTGCCACGCTGGCACCGCCTGCCGCCTGGTTTGGTAATCGCTTTGGCCTGGAACGCAGTTTGTGGGGCTCGCTGCTGCTGATCACGCTGGGGTCGTTGCTGCGCATTACCGGCGGTGAAAATGCCATGTGGGCGGGCACGCTAATTCTGAGCTCCGGTATTGCCGCCGCTAACGTGCTGTTGCCCCCGCTGATCAAGCGTGACTTTACTGAGCACACGGCACGCTACATCGGGTTGTATGCCATGGTGATGGGGATTTCAGCCAGTATTGCATCAGGGATTGCGGTGCCGCTGGCTGAAATCAGCTCCGCAGGTTGGCGTCTGTCGCTCGCGGTGTGGCTGGTGCCCGCGTTTATCGCACTGCTCGCCTGGCTACCTTATCTGAAAAAGTCGGGGCCGCAGGTGCACGCCGCAGCAACCCACAGCGTGACGCGATCGCCCTGGCGCTCAGCATTGGGCTGGCAAGTTTCGCTGTTTATGGCCAGTCAGTCACTGCTGTTCTATACCCTGATTGGCTGGTTCACCCCGTTTGCGCAAGACAACGGTATTAGCCAGATTGAGGCAGGCGGCATACTGTTCGTCTATCAGATCGTCGCCATCGTCTCCAATCTCGCCTGCATGAGCGCCCTCAAACGCCTGAAAGATCAGCGCGCTATTGGCTTTATCGCTTCATTCCTGATCTTTGTTGCGGTGGTCGGCTTGCTGCTGCTGCCGTCATGGTCACTTTTGTGGCTGATTCTGGCTGGATTGGGCGCGGGCGCATCGCTGGTGATCAGCCTTTCACTGTTTAATCTGCGCACTCAGGATCATCGCCAGGCATCAAAACTCTCCGGCATGGCGCAGTGCGTCGGTTACGGACTGGCGGCACTTGGCCCGCTGTGTTTCGGTATGCTACATGATGCCAGCGGTAACTGGCTGGTGCCGCTGATCATGTTACTGGCGGTTACCGTGGTTCAGATGATGATGGCGCTACTGGCGGGCCGCGCCCGCCATATTTGATATCAGGCGGAGACCCGGCTTTCCTGACGTTCCAGTTCACGCACTCGCGGCATCACCTCGCGGCCAAAGAACTCAACGTCCTCATGGAAGTGCAAAAAGGCCAGCAGCAATAAATCGACGCCTGCCTGTTTCAACGCCATGATGCGCTCAGCGATCTGTTGTGGGGTGCCAATTAAATTGGTCTTAAAGCCGTCGTTATACTGCACCAGATCTTCAAACGACGATTTTGCCCAGTTGCCCTCACCTTCCGGTGACGCACTTCCCGCGTTTTTTACTTCATGCTGGAAACCTTTAACGGCATCCGGATTGGCTTTGGCGATGATTTCCTGCAGGACGGACTGTGCTTCCTGCTCTGTATCGCGGGCGATGACAAAACCGTTTAAACCAATTTTAACCTGATGTCCTTGCGTGATGGCTTTCACCTGAATGTCTTCAATTTGCTGCTGAACGCCGTCCGGCGTATTGCCGTTGGTGAAGTACCAATCCGACACGCGTGCCGCCATATCACGCGCTGCACGGGAACTGCCGCCCTGGAAGATTTCAGGTAAAGGTAAAAGAGGTTTGGGTTTTAATGCGTAATCGCGGAAGCGATAGAAGTCTCCGGCAAAGGTGAAGCTGTCTTCACGCCAGATACCTTTAAGGCAATGGATAAATTCTTCAGACCGTAGGTAACGCTCTTCATGATCGAGCCAGGGTTCGCCAATCGCTTTAAATTCGCCCCGAAACCAGCCGCTGACAATGTTAACGGCGATACGTGGACCGTAAAGATGGCTGATGGTAGCGATCTGCTTGGCGGCCAGCACGGGATTCCATGGGCCGGGCAGCAGCGCGGCAATCACTTTGAGCGTTGAGGTATGGCTCAGCAAGTCCTGTGAGAAGGTCACCGATTCATGCTGGTTATCTGCACCGTATCCGGCAGTAAATCGGATCTGCGTCAGGGCATAGTCGAATCCTGCCTTTTCAGCGATTTTTGCCAGTTCGCGATTATACTCCGCGTCCCAACGGGTGCGCTGTTCAATCTGACTGATCACCAATCCACCGGACACATTGGGCACCCAGTAAGCAAATTGCAGGGGTTTCTTATCTGACATCGGCTTCTCCTGTCGATATATAGCTTAAAAATATGAATTTCAATCAAGTTCTATCTTTTCGATATATAAAGGGTAATGCAGCAGCTGTGCCAGATTTTCATGAATTTAAGCAGTTGATTTTATTGAGATGGGAGCGTTACTTAACGGGTGAGAAGTTGCAAATACAACAGCCGTTGTAAAACGCCCGTCGCCATTGCAACAGTGAGAGGAGAAGAAATTGAATCTGCGCGTTGAAACCATCACCCCGTATGTCCCCGGATTTTCGTCACTCAAAGCGGAGAGCATCGACCTGGGTTTCAATATGCTTCGCAGGCTCGATGATAATTGGCGCAACGGCACCAATTGTTTCGATCTCCCTGGCGAAAAACTATTGGGGCTGTTTTCATGCCATCAACTGATTGGTGTTGGCGGGCTGAATCAGGACCCATTCATGACAAATTGTCGGGCTGGCAGGGTTCGTCATCTCTATTTAGGTCAATGTTATCGCGGCATGGGGCTGGGAACGTTGCTACTGCAACAGATCATTCAGGATGCGGTCATCCATTTTGCTCTGATCAATACCCATGCACCGCACGCAGCGTATTCCTTCTATGAACGGTTGGGTTTTCATTGCTTAGCGGATCAGGATATCAGCACGCATCGGCTACAGCTCATTGCCGCGACTAAGTGAGCGCATCCCTCCTCGGTAGCGCGTCAATAAACTCCCGAATCTGCGGCCTGTTATCGTCCTTCCGCCACACAGCATATAAGGTTATCTCCAGCGGTAACCACGGCAGCATCACCAGTGAAACGGTATCTGCGACCCGACTCGCCAGGCTTTGTTGAATGAAGGTAAACCCCAGGCCCGCTTCCACGCAGGCCAGGGCAGCCAGCGGCCCGTTCACCTCAAAGGTAATATCCGGCTGGAAACCCGCTTGCTCACATGCAGCCAGTAAGCGGGCGCGCGCAGCTGGATTGAGGTGAGCATGATCGGCTATCCAGCGCTGTTTTTGTAAATCTGCCGGTGTGGGTGTAGCGATGGTTTGTGCTTTTGGCATGACTAACAGAATCGGTTCCGTCAGCACTTTTTTCTGCAAAAACCAGTCGCCCTTTTCGGGAGGGGTATGCAGTAGCGCTACATCCAGCGCCCTTTCCTCAAGTAATTCGCGTTGTTGCTGGGATCGCATCGCGTGCAGATGGATAGCGGTGCCGCTTTGCTGATCAATCCGGGCAATGGCATCTGGCAGTATGCGCGAATGTATCGCCGCCTCAACATAACCAATATCCAGACGCCCCCTGGCCGTCTGCGTCAGGTTGCGGCCATAATCGGTGAGACGCGCATGATGTTGCAGAAAAGGCGTGACCTCATCTAGAAATTTTCGCCCTGCTTCCGTCAATCGCAGACGCTTTTTCTCACGATGAAACAGCGTGACGCCGAGTTCACTCTCAAGTTGTTGAATTTGCCTGCTCAGCGGGGATGCCGAGATATGCAGCTTTTCCGCCGCCTGACCGACATGTTCCAGCAGCGCCACAGTAGCAAAAGATCGCAATAATTTAATGTCCACAGCTTTTTCGGTCTCAACTCAGTCGAAAAGGATGATAGTCACACCCGCCGGTTCCCTGCAATATTTCATTGCTGATGCAGCTTAATGATTAAACAGCGTTTTCTCTTTCGGTGAAGAACAAAGGCGGTAATGATGGTCAAACATTTCTCCTCACAACGCGTGGGTCACTATCTGGTCACGGCTATCAGTGATGGCACCATGAAAGCCAGCCTTACGCTGCTCTCCGGCATTGATATCCCCAGCGCAGAGTCAATTCAAGCGCTATCGGGTATCGATGTGCCGGGTGATATTCATATTTACTGTTATCTTATTCGCGGTGAAGGACGCACGATCTTGATTGATAGCGGCATGGGCGCCGTCAATCATATTGGCGGGGAATTGCAGCCTAATCTGTTAGCGCTGGGTGTTAACCCCGACGCCATTGATACTCTGTTGCTCACGCATTGCCATCCCGATCATATTGGCGGCTTACTAACAGCCAACGGTCAACCTGCCTTTGTTAATGCGCAACTTTATCTCTCTACGGCTGAAGCGGCATTTTGGCGGGATGATGAAAAGCTTGAAACAGCCAACGAACGCACTCAGAGAAATGCCTTGCTGGTGCGTCGTACGCTCGAGGCCTATCGGCCCAGCCTGCACCTGATTGAGCAGAATAATATCACTGCGGATATCCAGGCTATCAGTCTGCCAGGCCATACGCCGGGGCATACCGGATATCTGATTGATTCCGACAATGAACGTCTACTGATCTGGGGCGATATTGTGCATTACCCGCATATCCAGTTAGCTCGACCAGACGTTTCCATTTCCTTTGATAACGATCCGGCACTGGCTGAAACCACGCGCAAAGCGATTATCGAACAGGTTTCAAGGGACAAAACGCGGGTAGCAGGCATGCACTTTGGCGCATCCGCATTTGGCTATATTGAGGGTGATGTGCGCTCCGGCTATCTGTTGCGGCCAAAAACGGATTAAGACGCTGAGCTGTGAAAGTCGTTGACGGTACCACGCGTCAGACCATCCTGCGTGGTCGCCGTAAGAAATGCGTCCAGCAGCCCGGGGAAGCGTGCGTCCAGGTCGTCACGACGCAGTGACAAGAGGTTTTCACGGCCTGAAGGTTTCTGCCAGATGACGCCACTGTCGCGCAGTACGCGCCAGTGATGCGTTAGAGTGGATTTGGACACGCCCTTCAGCAGCGATCCGCACGTGTGCTCACCCCCCTCAGCCAGGATAGCGACCACACTCATGCGCAGGGGATTGCCGAGCGCGGCCAATACATTTTCCAGACGGAATTCATCGCGCTGCGGGTGATTTTCCAGCATAGGCTGCCTCATGATAGTTCGTATAAACACGAAGTATCGGGCAGCGGATGCGGGATGTACAGCGCGGCAGCACACCGCGCTCAACGCCTACTGACTGATGGTCTGTTTCAACGCGGCAATCGATGAGGTGATGCCCGCTTCCACCGACATGGTGAGATCTTCCATTTCCAGTGAGACCCAGTCGTTGTAGCCCATCATACGGACCACCGAGAAGAACTCCTTCCACCACTGCAAATCCTGGCCGCAGCCCACAGCAACGTAGTTCCAGGCGCGGTTTGCCACATCCTCCACCGGTTTGGTTTCCAGCAGACCGTTGATATTGACCAGACCCCGTTCCATCCGCACATCTTTACCATGGCAGTGATGGATCGCCGGCCCCAGCGCCCGAGCTGCGGCAATCGGATCGGCGCCCATCCACAGTAAATGGCTGGGATCAAGGTTCAGCCCTACCATGTCGCCCACCGCATTGCGCAGCCGGAACAGGGTCTCTGGATTCCACACCAGCATGGAGCTGAAGTTCTCCAGCGCAAATTTCTCGACCCCACTTTGCTTCGCACGCACCACCAGCCCTTGCCAGTAAGGGATCGCCACTTCATTCCATTGATAGTCGAGGCAGTTTTTCAGTGTCGGCGGCCAGCTCACGGTATAGGTGATCCAGTTGGGAATGGTGTCATGCGGGCTGGCAGGCGGTAACCCACTCATCATGACGATTTTCTTCACCCCTAACTCACCCGCCAACGCCAGGGCATTCTCGGTATCGCGTTTATGTTTCTGCCCCAGTTCACCAGGATCCAGCGGATTGCCCGATACATTCAGGGCGGCAATCGACATCCCACGCGTTTCCAGTGCTTTCAGCAGGTTTTGACGCTGCGTGGCACTACCCAGTAACGCTTCTGTCGGCAAATGTGGCGCAGAGGACCAGCCACCCGTCGTCATTTCAACGCCGTAAACGCCCAGTTCCAGCAGTTTATCCAGCATTTGCTCAAACGGCAGATGCCCCAGGCTGTCGGTACAAAAAGAGAGTTTCATGGCAGTCCTTATTGGTAGTTGACCCAGGTCGCGCCGTTGTCGGCGGAACGAACACAGTTTTCAATCCAGCGCACGCCTTCCAGCCCGGCATTGATGTCGGGATAGATCAGGTTATCAAGCGTGTGCTGATCGCCACGCTGGGTGGCACTGATAGCGATGGCAAATTTGAGGTAGATGTTGGCCCAGGACTCGGCCAGGCCTTCAGTATGCAATGCACCCAGACGCTCATCCGCCAGTGCACTTTCATGCAAATACGGCATACCGTGATGCATCAGTTGATTTGGCTGGCCCTGGACTTCGTATTTCAATTCGCCCGGGTTGTAATCACTCCACTCCAGACTGGCGCGTGAACCGATAATGCGGATGCTTTGGCTGTCCATTGAACCGGCGTTGATCGATGACGCCCACATGCGCCCTACCGCCCCGTTGTCGTAATGCATTAGCACCATCGCGTTGTCTTCCAGCGGTGCGCGTGAGGGAATAAAGCTTTGGCGATCGCACAGCAGCGATTTGACTTTCAGCTGCGGCAGCACCAGCTGCGAGATGTAGAAGGTGTGAGTGGAGATATCGCCCAGTACAAACGAGGGACCGGCGATTTTTGGATCGACACGCCATTTCTGTGCTTCGCTAAATTTATCGGCACTGTCATTGGCGCTGAAGCCGTGGGTATATTGCAGCTCAACCATACGCACTTCGCCGATCTCGCCGTTGGCGATCATGGCTCGCATCTGCATCAACAATGGATGGCCGGAGAAGCCGTATGTCACGCCGACAATGAGCTTTTTCGCCTCTGCCAGCGCTTTAATCTCCTGCGCTTCCGCGCTGGTGAAGAACAGCGGTTTTTCACAAATCACATGAATACCGGCATTCAGCGCCGCTTTCGTGATCTCATAATGGGTGCCATTGGGGGTGGCGATTGATACCACTTCCACCCCATCGTCACGCTTTGCCTCTTCCTCAAGCAATTGCTGGTAGTTGTCATAACAACGTTCCGGCGCAAGTCCAAGATTGACGCCAAATTCGCGCCCACGTGTAGCATCAATATCAAAGGCGCTGGCTACCATCTGGTAGGCGGTATTGTCACGCAAGGCACCGGACCGATGTTTATAACCCACCTGACTCAGGCGGCCGCCACCGATCATTGCCCAGCGGAGCGGGCGTGGAATGTGTTTTTCACCATTTAACATAGTCACTCCTGTTTTTGCACCCGGGTGCAAATTAGGTTGAGGGTAGATGTTCTTATCTGTTATTGCCGATTCTTGTTATTTATTCACGCACTGGAATCCATTGCACTGCACGTACTGCCGTACTTCACGAGATGCTACCGAGTGCAAATCGCATCAGAATCGGGCATAAAAAGGATGATTCTTGTGCTTACAAGCGCTGAATGTCAGCGATGCCGACTTTTTAGTCAATCTGGCAACCTGCAATTCAGCGAAGAAGATCACAAAAACCGTTAAATTTGCACCTGAATGCAAAACTCATTGCAATCGGGTGCAAAGATCAAACATAATCGTAACATCATAAAAACAGGGTTATTCGATGTCATTTGCCTCATTTGCCTGCGCTTAGGTGTTTATTTTCAGTTGGCTTTCACGTTCAATGCAGGGGACTCCGCCTTTTATCCCTACGCAGGTGCTATGAATAAACCAACAAAGAAGCCCCACAAAGCCACAGCAAGTGATGTCGCACGACTTGCCGGCGTCTCAAAATGGACCGTATCCCGCGCTTTCACGCCGGGTGCATCCATCTCTGACAAGGCGCGTGAACAGATATTGAAAATCGCCGCAGAATTGGGCTATCGCCCTAACCTGCTGGCGCGCAGCCTGTCGCAGAAGAAAACGCACATTATCGGCGTGGTGATCGATGAGATGAAGAATCCTCACTCGATGCTGATGCTCGACATGGTTACGCGTCAGTTGCAACAGCGCGGCTATATGGCGTTGTTGCTGAATATTGGTAGCGGAAAAAATTACAGCGCCGTGCTGACGCTCGCCGATCAGTTGCAAGTGGATGGCCTGCTATTTCTCGGCACCGTGTTAACCGACGAACTGATTAGCGTGGCACGCGAGATGCATCAGATTCCGCTGGTGCAGGTGTGCCGAAACAATGACGAGCCCGATATCGATGTGGTGAACGTTGACGGTTTACGCGCGGGTAAACAGCTGGGCGAACTGTTGCTGGCACAGGGCTACACCCGTATCGGCTATATGATGGGACCGGAAACCAGCAGCCATCATACCCAGCGCCTGGATGGCCTAAAGCTGGCACTCAAGGAGGCTGGATTGACGCTGGAGTTACTGCTCACTGCAGGCGAGTACTCTCGTGAGCGGAGTTATGAAGTGCTGAGTGATTATCTCAACGCGCACGCCCCTCAGCAGCGGGTTGACGCCCTGTTTTGCGAGAATGACATTTTGGCACTCGGCGCATTGACGGCGCTTAAAGAGCATGCAGGCAACCGTTTTATGGCGGTGGTGGGTTTTGATGATATCGATGAAGCCAGTTTGTCCAGCTGGCAACTGACCACGTTTAGCCAGCGATTGGATTTAATTGTCAATGAAGCCCTCAACCGCTTGATTGACGGAAAGGCCACTCCAGGTGGTGTTTGGTCTCAGGGAGAATTGCGCTTACGACGCTCTCACCTGAAACCCTGAGGTAACAAGGAGGAGAGATGAAGTTGTCACTGCATGGTGTTTCTGTCTGGTACAGCAATGCCGTCACTCAGTTACGCATCGCCCACGAAACAGGCTACAGCGGACTGGAGATTCTGCCTGAACATCTGTATCGCTATCTGGATAACGGCGGCAGTTACGCAAAATATCGTGATGTGCTGGCGAAGTATCAGATTGAGATCACCTGCATTAATGCTTTGAAGCGGATGGGTCGTTTCCAGCCAGAAGAACGTGCCGCCCTGCTGCGTGAAGCGGAGAAAGTGGTGCAGGCGGCCGTGGAACTGCGCTGCCCGGTGGTACAAATTATGGCGCTGACCGAATTAGATCATCTGCCAGACGCCGCACGTGACGCCATCTTGCTGGAAAACCTCTGCGCCATCGCCGATATCGGCAAGCCACATGGCATTAAATTCCAGATAGAGGTGGTGGCCTTCACTGCCTTCAATTCACTGCGACACGCGCTGGATCTGATTAAACAGAGTGGCAAAGATAACCTTGGCGTGGTGGTCGATTTCTGGCACCTGCACGCCGGCGGTGGCACCACACCGGATGAAGTGGCGCGCATGGACAAGGATTTGATCTACGGTGTGCATTTCTGTGATGGTCGCGCCGCCTATCCGGGCGAAGACTGGGATGAATGGGTCCAGCGCAATTACGCGCCCGGTGAGGGAGATGTTGATATTCCAGCCTGGGTGGCGGCAGTGAAAGCCACGGGATACAACGGCGTATGGTCACCGGAATTATTGAGCCCGCGCAACTGGGAAGATGATCTCTGGGATATTGCCCGTCACAGCATCGACGACATGAAAAAATATATTTATTAAAAATAAAGGAGGCCCGAATAACGGGTTTTCCGTGAAGACATTTGGCAATGGCGGGAAAAATCCAGCCTACGGAATCGCGTGTTGATTAACAACACGCGCATAACGTCTTTCAATACTTTCTGAGAAATCATAATAACGAACATGGATTCGTCGTGGACGGCTGCGCGCTAATTAACGTGTGGCCGGTCTATGTCTGAATGTCCGGAACGTCGTGCTCTGTCAATATTAATCTGCCGTGTCCATCAGACGATGGAATGATTAAGGGAAAGAAGTATGAACCGAAGAGAAGCGCTCTTTTCGCTGAGCGGTATTGTCGCCTCACTTGCCGTGGCACCGCAACTGCGCGCCAAAGAGCTGCACAATGTGCCGCTGGAAACCCAGCTCAGTGCCGACCATTTGCCACAGCCAGCGTGGCAAGACGGTTACCAGGTGCTCACCAACCCACTGGATCGCCAGAATCTACAAGCCATTTTTGATCGTTTAATCCCGGCCGATAAGCTAGGGCCTTCAGCTACTGAAGCGGGCTGTATTGAGTTCCTCGATAATCAGTTAGCGGGGGATTACGGTTCAGGAGCCGCGCTTTATTTGCAAGCTCCACTGCATCCTGAAAACGAAGAAAAAATTATGGGCAGCCCTCAATTTCTTTCCGCACCAAAGGAACGTTATTTAACGGGTTTAAAAGCGCTGGAAAACTGGGCACAAAAAAAATATCAATCCTCCTTCCATGCGTTAAATGCTGAGCAGGTTGATGATTTCCTCACAAAAATGGAAGACGGAAAAATCGATTTGGGGGCACAGGTGAATAGCCAGGCCTTCTTTGAATTAATAGCACATTGTGGTCGATAACCAAGCCGAGAAAAGCTGGAACCCTTACATGCAGCACAGCTCGCACACCATTGGCGGCGCAGTCATGGGTGCCGATCCAAGTACTTCCGCGCTCAACCCATACTTGCAAAGTTGGGATGCGCATAATTTGTTTGTGGTCGGTGCCTCGGCCTTCCCCAACAATGGCGGCTACAACCCAACAGTCACCGTGGGGGCGTTGGCGGTGCGTGCGGCGCAAGCTATCCACCAGAAGTACATCAATAATCCTGCACCGCTGGTGGGGGCATAATCATGGCGAAGGCAAAGAAAATTACCTATACCCTCGCGGCATTGGCCGTGGTCGCCGCCATTGGCGTGACCGGCAGAATGTGGGTTGTGATGGACAGCTCACGTTCAAATGTGGCTGATGATAAGGTCAGGTTAGCCGATTTCCACAGCAGTGATGCAGATGCCATTAAACGTGGCGAATATGTGATGCGCCTGGCGGATTGCGCGGCGTGCCACAACGCGGACTTTTCCGGCGGCTACAAGATCGACACCCCCTTTGGTGCACTGCAAACCTCCAACATTTCACCCGATCGTGAAACCGGCATCGGCAACATGACGGAGCACGATTTCTTTAATGCGGTCCGTCAGGGACGCGGCGAACACGGCTTCCTTTATCCTGCGATGCCTTATACCGCTTATACGCAGATGAGCGATGCCGACATGCACGATCTCTGGGCCTATTTCTCTGTGCAGAAGCCAGTGAAAAATGCCATCGACGAAAACGCAGGCATGAAATTCCCGTATAACATTCGTCTGGCGATGGCGGGGTGGAACCTGTTGTTCTTTGATAACAGAGCGTTCAAGCCCCAGAGTGCGCAGAATGATGCCTGGAACCGCGGTAAGTACATCGTTGATGGCCCCGCGCACTGTAGTGTGTGTCACACCGCACGTAATGCGTTAGGAGGAGAGATCAGCAGCCAGTATCTGCAAGGTGGCAACTTAGGGACTTGGTATGCACCTGATATCTCGCCGAATCCTCATGCTGGCATCGGAAAATGGAGCGATGAGCAGATCGCGGATTACCTGAAAACCGGCTCCAACGGGGAGAGTGTTGCGGCCGGTCCGATGGCAGAAGCGGTTGAGCACTCAACACAATATTTCAATGACCAGGACCTGAAAGCCATTGCCA
Organism: Pantoea sp. Seng; assembly: GCF_009829935.1. Classification (NCBI taxonomy): domain Bacteria; kingdom Pseudomonadati; phylum Pseudomonadota; class Gammaproteobacteria; order Enterobacterales; family Erwiniaceae; genus Pantoea; species Pantoea sp. Seng. The sequence continues at coordinate 104,518 of NZ_SZZV01000017.1, forward strand.
CCTATTTGCGCAGCCTGCCCGCTTCTGCAACGGCTAAGCCAACTGCATTTGTCATGGATAAGACGAAACACGATCAGGCGGCACTGCGCTATGAGGTGGACTGTTCAGCCTGTCATGGCTTGTCGGGAGAAGGTATCACCGGCATGGTGCCGGCTTTCGCGGGTAACACCGCGATGCAGAATGATCCCACCAACATGATCCATGCGCTGTTAGATGGCGCGCGCGCACCGCACACCGAAGGACGCCCAACGTCTGCCGGCATGCCTGCCTTCTCATGAAAATTGAACGATCAAGAGATGGCAGATGTGCTTAACTACGTGCGCAATTCATGGGGCAACGAGGCTGCCGAGGTGAAAGCCAGCGATGTTGCCACGCTGCGCAAAGCCACGGATGCGGGAGATAAGCTGAAAGTACCGGCAGCGAAATAACGGCTTCTCGTTTTTCATCAACGCGCCGCTATTCCTTTCTGTGCAAAGAATAGCGGCGCAAGCTCTGAAGTGAATTCCGAAAATTGGACACCATGCCAACGAGTAGGGGGTTCAACAATGAGCTGCCGTAAGCATTCACGGGAATTTAAAAAACAGGCCGCTCTGTATCACTCCCCTCATCCAACAACCATTAACATTTTCGCTAAACCGGCTTTCCAGTTTTGTGCTCGATGACGTCTCATTGCGTCGGAATCAGCGCAGCAGTTGGTTGATTCCCCACAGCGCTAAAGCATGATCGTCTTCAGAAGGTAAGCCACTGATGCTAACTGCACCAATGATCGCGCCCTGCGGGCTGAGCAGCGGGAAGGAGCCACCGTGATCGGTGTAATCTTCCTGGCGAATGTTATGCTGCTGCGCCATACGTTCGCCCTTCTGCTCATTAGCGAACCCTACATACATCGAAGAGTGGCCGGTCAACAGCACCGTGTTGCGTTTACGACGCATCCACTCCAGATTTTCGGGCGCGGAACCGGGTAACGCCGCCAGAAACAGCACCTGCCCAAAAGCATAAACTTCGATAGCAATTGGCGCATTCATTTCGCGGCCACGCTGTTGAATGCCCTGACCAATTTGCCAGGCCAAATCGAAATCAAACTGCGGTAAACGGTGCTCAGCTTCCTGCTGTAGCAGGGTTTCTAATGAAGGCAGTGCTGACATTGATAGGATCCTCTCAAAATGAAATTTATTTTCCACTTTTTATAACATGGAAGATATTTTTCGCATGTGATGAAGATCGCAGTTTAGTTTGGGTCAACCTGAATCACGCGACACCATGGTAAATCCCATATCAATTATCGGATTATCCACCGTCTGATGTTGCAGGCGCTTTAACAATTGCTCTGCAGCAAGCTCGCCCATGCGGTGTCGGTCAATGCGGACCGTCGAAATCGCCGGATAATTTGCCGCGGCAAAATCAAGGTCACCAAAACCAATCACCGCCAGCTGCTGCGGAATGTTTAAACCACGCGCCTGCGCCGCCATCAATGCGCCCTGCGCTAGCGTGTCTGAACTGCACACCAGCACATCGACATCTGGATGTTGCTCCAGCAATTGTGAACTGGCTTCGCGACCGCGTGCCATTAGCGCCGGGAGTTGAACGGGCACATCAGCCAGCGGTTCTATATCCAATGACATTAACGCATCCAGCAAGCCCTGTTTACGCTGCAATGCGCGGCGATCATCCGTCCATATCAGACCCGGCTTTTGATAACCGCGCTCGGCAAGGTAGGTCGCAACGCGAGCACCGATTTTCTCATGAGAAAAACCCACCAGCATATCGATGGGGGTGGGCGTCATATCCCAGATTTCGACCACTGGAACGTTGGCTTGTAATAACACTTTTTTCAGCTGCGCACTGTGATGAATACCGGTCAGCACGATGCCATCCGGACGGCGAGACAACAGCGTGGCTACGGTTTCCGCTTCTGTTTCCGCTTCATAACCAGTGACACACAACAGCATGTGATAGCCCTGCGCACTCAGGCTGTCATTCAGGCTCTGAATGGTGTCCACGAACATGTTGTTATTGATTTGCGGCACCACAACGGCAATCAGGCGACTACGATTGCTCGCCAGACTGCCCGCTTGCGCGTTGGGAATGTAGCCGGTGGCGCTGATTGCCGCTTTGACTTTGGCGACAGTCGCCGGTCGAACCAGATGCGGGGAATTGAGCGCACGACTCACCGTCATCGGCGATATTCCCGCGACGCGGGCGACATCTTCCAGCGTAGGGGCAGCATTGCGCTCGGGGTTGCGTAGTTTCATGGCGGCTCAGGGTAGAAGCAGATAGCGCTAGCATAGCAGGCCGCCCTATCAAAGCCAGCGCAAAACGCTGAGAATGTTAGGGCTATCATTTAAATCCCCGAATTGTCCATTCTGTGATCGGCTCTGCATTAAAGCTCAACGTTATTGGCGCATAGTCTTCTCCGATTCAAAATGTTAGCGCAATCATTTACAGGAGAACATCATGTCGAGTGTGAATTCCAGTGCCGTAAGCTATGCCAAAACAACAGGAGCCGGTAATGCCTCCGAGAGCGGTGACCGCATCGTTTGGGTCAATCTGTCACTGGCGTTTTTGCCGCTGGCCACACCGGTGAGCGATGCCAAAGTGCTGACTGGACGCCAGAAGCCGCTGACAGAAGTGGCGATCATCGTGGCGGAGATCGAAACGCGTGACGGTTTCCAGGGCATCGGCTTCAGCTATTCCAAACGCGCGGGCGGCCAGGGCATTTACGCCCATGCTTGTGAAATTGCCGATGCGCTGATTGGTGAAGATCCCAACGACATCGACAAGATTTACACCAAACTGCTGTGGGCAGGCGCGTCCGTGGGCCGCAGCGGCATGGCGGTGCAGGCGATTTCACCGTTTGATATTGCACTTTGGGATATGAAAGCACGGCGTGCCCAATTACCCTTGGCAAAGCTGCTCGGCGCGCATCGTGATTCCGTGCAGTGCTACAACACTTCAGGCGGTTTCCTGCATACGCCACTTGATCAGGTGATCAAAAATGTGGCGATCTCGCGTGAAAATGGCATTGGCGGCATCAAACTCAAAGTCGGCCAACCCAACACCGCTGAAGACTTGCGGCGCCTCACTGCGGTGCGTCAGACACTGGGCGATGATTTCCCGTTAATGGTGGACGCGAACCAGCAGTGGGATCGTGAAACAGCGATTCGCATGGGACGTAAGATGGAGCAATTCAATCTGGTGTGGATCGAAGAACCGCTCGATGCCTATGACGTGGAAGGCCACGCAGCATTGACTGCCGCGTTAGATACGCCGATTGCCACCGGTGAGATGCTCACCAGCTTCCGTGAACATGAGCAACTCATCCTTGGCAACGCCAGCGACTTTGTGCAGCCGGATGCGCCGCGCGTGGGCGGTATTACGCCATTCCTGCAGATCATGGGTCTGGCGGCGCGCCACGGACGTAAACTGGCACCCCACTTCGCGATGGAGATTCACATTCATCTCGCAGCAGCCTATCCGATTGAACCCTGGCTGGAGCATTTTGAGTGGCTCAACCCGCTGTTCAATGAGCAGTTAGAACTGCGTGACGGCCGTATGTTGATCTCCGATCGTCACGGCCTCGGCTTCAGTCTTAGCGAACAGGCGCGCCGCTGGACCACGCTGACACACAGCGTGGGTAAACGTCCTTAGTGGATCTTTGCGCTGGCGTGACCGCTGAGCTGAGCCTTAGCCAGCGTGCGTGCCAGAATCGAAGAGTACAGCGGTTTGCCGCCAAAGAACTGTGCAGCAAGGGTTGCGCCCAGGCACGTGATGATCATCGGCAGAATCAGCTGATAGTTGTTGGTCATTTCCAGCACCAACACAATGCCGGTTAAGGGCGCGCGAACCGAAGCGGCAAACAGTGCGCCCATGCCGGCCACGGCAAAGGTCGCGGCCTCCAGTTGATAACCGGGGAACCAGTGAATGCACAGTTGACCAAAACAGGTACCCAGCAAGGTGCCCAACGTCAGCATCGGCGCAAAGATCCCGCCCGGCGCGCCTGAAGAGAAGCAGCAAATTGTCACCAATGTCCGCAGGGCGAACAGACCGAACAAGGCCAGCGCGCTGTAACTTCCCGCTGAGAAATCGGGAATCAGCGTGATCCCCCCACTCACGGCAGCAGGCAGAAACAGGCCAAGCACACCACACAATCCCGCCAGCAGGCTGCCCCACATTACCCAGGCGGCAATGCGGCCTTGATGTAATCGTTGAAACTGATCCTGCGCGAGAAATATCAGGCGGTTAAACGCCACACCGCAGCCGCCAAACAGGATGCCAAGCAACAAATAGAGCCAAAGCGTGTTGGTAGGCGCATCGCGCAACTGGCCGATGTTGATAATGGCTTCATTACCATTGCATAAACGAAATACGATGCTGGAAACGATCACGCCGACAAACACCGCTTTGATTGAAATCAGGCTGTAGCGAAACTGCGGACGCATCTCTTCGATAATAAACAGAATGCCTGCCAGCGGCGCATTGAAAGCCGCCGATAACCCCGCCGCTGCCCCGGTGGCGATCAAGGTATGCCGGGATTCAGACGACTTAACGCGGAACAGATCCAGACACATACCGCCAATATTGCCGCCGATCTGCACGGTTGGGCCTTCGCGCCCCAACACCATGCCTGAGCCCAGCGCTCCCATACCGCCAAGAAACTTCACCGGCAGCACGCGCCACCAGCGCACCGGACGCAGCTCTTCCAGCGCCCCTTCGATTTCGGGAATGCCTGAACCACCCGCTTCCGGCGCGAATCGCCGCACCAGATAATAACCAATGGCCCCCAATACAGCGGAAACCAGAAAAGCACACAGGACCTTAAAAAGGGGATGAGTGGCAGCGTTTTCCAGCCAGTTCAGGCGCGAATGCAGGATGAAATTCACCGCGCGGTCAAAGGCAACACCGACCAAACCGGTAAGCACACCGACCAGTGCGGCGAGTAGCAATAAAGCCACGGGTGTTTTATCGCGGCGCAGCAGCTTTTGCAGCAGCATAAAGCGCCCGGCGCGCATCGTATTCTCAGGCTGAGTGGCATTTTGCGAAACAGACATGCAGATCCTCAATTACATCAGCGCCGCATCTCCCGCGACGAAAAACCGTCAGCATAGCTAACTCAGGCGATCGCGTAACGCAATCATTGGCAACAGAATTTTACGGTTGGCTGGGCAGCTCTCCGTAATGCACCGCCAGCCATACCGTAGGGCCCTGGCTATCCGTCCAGCAAACGCGATGGCGGCAGCCTGCAGGAATATCGATGAAATCGCCGGGTAACAGTGTGCGCGCTTCGCTTTCGCCTTCCAACTGCAATCCAGCCGAACCCTGTAAAATCATCACCCATTCACCTTGCGTCTGGCTGTACCAAAAATCGGGCGGACTGGCTTGCCCGGTTGAAACGATACGTTCAATCAGGAGATTGGGTTGTGACAACAGCGCTTCGAAGGTTTCAGCGCTGCCGCTTTGCACCGCTGACGGAAAATCACGCAACAGATTGGTCAACATAATGTGAGCCCGATGTTTTTGCTGGATTTATGCACTGTAACGCAGGCTTCACCCGGAAGGCTCACAGAATTTTACGTCGCCCGTTGACGAGTTAGGGGCAAATCACCATGATCCTGGCCTTAAAGATCATGCTGTCTCTACTACCGCACTTCGATTGCCATTCTCTTGATTGCGCAGCTGATAGCGGCTTCATGACTGCAGATACGCGCTATGAAAAAAGCCGCAAACGTATTTGAAACGGAAAAACAAGAAAATTGGAGCCATCTGGTGTCAGAACTCACGAATGGATTGCTGGAAGAAATTGTCGCTGAAGTCCGTCCTTTAACGCGACAGGGCAAGGTGGCGGACTACATTCCCGCATTGGCCGGTGTCGATGCCGATCAGCTCGGCATCGCCATTGTCACACCCGATGGCCAGCGCTTTCAGGCTGGCGATGCTTCCACGCGTTTTTCTATTCAGTCGATCTCCAAAGTGCTGTCACTCACGGTCGCGTTGACGCTGTATGACGATGCCGAGATCTGGCAGCGTGTGGGTAAGGAACCCTCCGGTCAGGCGTTTAACTCGCTGGTGCAGTTGGAGCTGGAACAGGGCAAACCCCGCAATCCCTTCATTAACGCCGGTGCGCTGGTGATGTGTGACTTGCTGGAGAGTCGTTTAACTGCCCCGCGCCAGCGCATGCTGGAGATTGTGCGCAGCCTGGCTCAGCAAAGCGACATCAACTATGACCGTGTGGTTGCTCGCTCTGAATACGAGCATTCCGCCCGCAATGCCGCCATTGCCTGGCTGATGAAGTCGTTTGGCAATTTCCACAATGATGTCAGCAAAGTAATGGAAACCTACTTCCACTACTGCTCACTCTCCATGAGCTGTGAAGAGCTGGCGCGCACCTTTCTCTATCTCGCTAACCAGGGACGCAGTCAGCACGATGAGTGGGCCGTGATCTCACCGCGTCAGGCACGCCAGGTCAATGCGCTGATGATGACCAGCGGCATGTATGACGGTGCTGGCGAGTTCGCCTGGCGTGTGGGAATGCCCGCGAAGTCGGGCGTAGGTGGCGGCATTGTCGCGGTCATCCCCGGTGAGATGTGTATCGCGGTGTGGTCGCCGGCGCTGGATCACTCCGGTAACTCTCTGGCGGGCACCGCGCTGCTGGAGAAACTCACCGAGCGACTAGGCCGCTCGATTTTTTAAGCGCTTAGCTCACCACATGCGTTGGATTGCCCTGAGCAAATCCCTCGAGATTAGCTTCAATACCGCGCAACAGATTGTTCACTCCCTGCTGGCTGGCCCAGGCGATGTGTGGTGTCAGCAGCAGGTTAGGAATTTCCGATTGCAACAGCGGATGATCGGCTGCTGGTGGTTCACTGCTGAGCACATCCAGCGCTGCACCGGCAATCGCACCCTGACGCAGCGCGTGGGCCAGTTCCGTTTCATTGATCAGTCCACCGCGTGCAGTGTTGATTAGCCAGGCTGACGGCTTCATCTGCGCCAGCGCCTGCAAATCGATTAACTGCTGAGTTTGCGGCGTCAGCGGGCAATGCAAGCTCAACACATCACTACGCGCCAGCACCTCTTCAAACGGAACATAACCAGCGCGCGGCGCTGAACTGCCTTTGCGGTCCGCGTAGAGTACCGTCATGCCGAGCGCTTCTGCCATCGCACCCACCGCGCTGCCGATGTCGCCTTTGCCGACAATCCCTAAGGTCGCACCGAAAATGTCCTGAATCGGCTGGCGATGCACACAAAAATGCGACGATGCAGGCCAGGCCGCGCGCGTGCTGTTGGCGTAATCCACCAGATGGCGACGCAGGGCAAATAAGGCGGCAATCACGCCTTCGGAGACGCTTCGCGTGGAGTAGCCGGGCACATTACTGACCACAATGCCGCGTTCACGACATGCATCCAAATCGATGCAGTCGTAACCCGTTGCCGCGACACAGATGTAGCGCAGATCCGGCAACTGTTTCAGTGTTTCCGCGCGCAGCGGCACTTTGTTGGTGATGGCAATCTGCGCGCCCTTTAAGGCAGAAATAATGTCGTGCTGTGCCGTTGTTCCACGAAAATCCCATTCCGTACACCACTCCGGGCGTGTCGGCGGTGTAGGCAGCGTATCACCATCCAGCATCACTATTTTCATCGCTTCTCCGTTTACATGTTTCCGCACTGTTCTCATCAGGTTGCATTTAGGTTAACAAATACAGCGCGTAAAGTGACTTTTTTCAAAAGGTGCGAATTTTTTCTAAATTAGCCTGAGTTTCTGTAACCCTTTTGCGGCAATGGCGTTACACTTCGGCCTCAATTGTTGAATCATTTCGTCGCCGCCATGACCTTTTCACATCAACTTCGCCAGCGCCTGACTGCCTGTATCGCCATCCTGGCGGTGCTGCTGCTGTTTGTCGCGCCGATCGTAACGAAGTCGTTGATGGAACGGCAAAGCCGCATGATGGATATGCCATCCCACGGCATGACGTCTGAAATGTCGATGCATCATCACGAAATGATGATGGATATGGCGATGCCGGGCATGGACCATCACATGATGGAAGACGGTGAATTCGCCTGCGGCTACTGTGACTTGCTGGTGCATGTGCCGTTGATGATGTGGGTGTTCATCCCGTTCATCTGGCTGATGATGGTGATTTCTCGCGCCCCACCGCTGCCGCCTCTGCAGGCTCCGGTGATCCGACGCTTTAGCCCAACACACCGTCCGCGTGCGCCGCCTGCTGTTCTCTCCTGCTGATAACATCATTAACGACGCACCTTTTTGCGTCACGGCATTCTCTAACCGGAAGGAAGACGGCTTTGTCTGCTGCTTACTCTGCAGCACCGCGTGGTGCGGTGCTTAATCTACTTCGTCGCTTACATTTTTATATTGGCCTGTTTGTCGCGCCCTTTATTTTTGTCGCGGCACTCAGCGGCACGCTCTATGTGCTGACGCCACAACTGGAAAACGTCATCTACTCCGATGCGTTAACGGCACAACCCAATGGCCCTGCCCAGCCACTGTCTGCGCAAATCAGCGCGGCACGCGCCTACGCAGGTGAGAAACAGCACATTTACGCTGTGCGGCCTGCGCCAGGCGCAACGGATACCACTCGCGTACAGTTCAGCGATGCCTCACTGGGTGCTTCGCAGTCTCGCGCGGTGTTTATCGATCCTTATAGCCTGAAAGTTAAAGGCGATATGACGGTGTACGGCACCAGCGGTGTACTGCCGTTGCGTACCACGCTTGATCTGCTGCACAGCAGTCTGCTGTTGGGTGATTTTGGCCGCAACTACAGCGAGCTCGCGGCGTCCTGGTTGTGGGTTGCCGCACTGGGCGGCGTGGTGCTGTGGCTGGGCACGCGCCCGAAACGTAAGCTGAAAGCCGCGCGCAAGGGATTCGCCTTTAGCCGCCACTGGCATATCACGCTGGGTCTAACGCTGGTGCTGGGATTGGTATTCTTCTCCGCCACCGGTTTAACCTGGTCGCAGTGGGCGGGTAATAATATTGACCGCTGGCGTACGGAGTTGAACTGGCTGACACCACAGGTCAACACTTCACTTAGTAGCGATACGGCACCCGCCGATCCTCATGCTGACCATCACAGCATGCCAGGGATGCCTGATATGGATATGTCGGATATGGACATGTCCAAAATGTCGATGTCATCAATGACAAAACCGGTTGCACAGCCCGCGAAGCCAATGCCTGACAATCTGCCGGACAGTGACTGGGATCGCGTACTCAACGCCGCCCGCCAGGATGGATTGAGCGCCAGGAAGCTAGAGTTACGTCAGCCGAAAAGCGCGGACAAAGCATGGGCAGTGACCGAAATCGATCGAAGCTGGCCGACACGGGTTGATGCGGTTTCCGTGAATCCGCAGGACTTCACGATTGTTGATCACGTCTATTTCGCCCAGTTCCCACTGGTGGCAAAACTGACGCGCTGGGGCGTGGATGCGCATATGGGCGTGCTGTTTGGCTTGCCTAACCAACTGCTGTTGGCGTTCTTTGGACTTGGTTTATGCACGATGATCGTGCTGGGTTATCGCATGTGGTGGGCTCGCCGTCCGCAGCAAGCGGAAGCCAGCCCGGCGAAAACATTAACCGAAACCTGGCTCGCCATACCGCACTACAGTAAAGGCACCTGCTTGATAGTGGCGTTGGCGCTGGGTTATGCGCTGCCGGTGATGGGCGTAAGCCTGCTGGCGTTTTTACTGATCGATATTCTGCGCTGGCGTAAACAGCAACGTGTTCCGATGACCGAAGCAGAGATTCTGGCGTCGCAGCAGTCACCGCTTGGCATTATTCGCGCTCGCTTTACGGTGAAGCGCAAGGAGATGCGTAACTTCCTGCGCGGCGTGTGCATTCTGGCGGTGATTGTCGTTTCGGTGATGAGCAATGCGATTATTGGCGGAGTGATCGATCAATACGGTATCCCGTTTAGCCACTGGTCATTGACGATGTACATCACGCAGGGGTTGATGATTGCCTTATACAGCGCAGTGTTCACCGCACTGATGTCGATTCCGTTGTGGTATTTCTTCCTGGGCGAAAGCGATCCACAAGGTAAATAAGGGTTGGTGCGCAAGGATGCGCACCTCATCTCATCAACGAGACTTAAAAATCCGCTTTGAGTACCACGCGATAATGGGCTTTTCCCGCTCTCACATGTTCTAACGCGGCATTGACCTGCGACATCGGAAATTCCTCCACCTGTGGAGCGATATCCACGCGGGCAGCTAACTTGAGCAAGGTACGTAACTGAGCGGGAGAACCGGTTGAAGATCCTGTTAGCGCACGATCGCCGACAATCAAACTGAACGCCGGAACCTTAAACGGCTTCATCACCGCGCCCACCGTGTGGAACTTGCCTTGTCGCGCCAGTGCCTGGTAGTAGGGCTTCCAGTCTAAATCCACGGCTACGGTGCTGATGATCAGATCAAACTGACCAGTTAATGCATTCAGGGCTTCCGCATCGCGGCTGTTTACCACCCGATTGGCGCCCATCGCCAGAATGGAGTCGGTTTTACTGGCATTGGAGCTGAAGGCGGTGACTTCCGCGCCCATCGCACGCAGCAGCTTAATCGCCATGTGTCCTAACCCACCGATACCAATCACCCCTACGCGGCTGGTGGCGTTGATGTTATGCATGAGTAACGGCTTAAATACCGTGATACCACCGCACAGCAGTGGACCCGCAGACGCCAAATCCAACGACTCGGGCAACGGGATCACCCATTGCCAATTGGCACGAAGATGGCTGGCGAAACCACCACGGTTATTGATGGTGGAGACTTTGCCATTTTCGCAATTGACCTGATCGCCTGCGATGCAGGCATCACAGTGATGGCAGCTTTTTGCCGTCCAGCCGATACCGACGCGTTGCCCGATGCTGAGCCCTTTGTTTTGCGCCGCCTCTCCCAGCGCCGCCACGCGACCAATCACTTCATGTCCGGCAATCAACGGATAACGTGAACCGCCCCACTCATTATCGATCATCGACAAGTCGGAATGGCACACGCCGCAGTAATCGACTTCAACCTGTACGTCTTCCGCTGCCAGCGGGCCGGCATCATATTCATAAGGCACTAACGCCTCACCCGCTTGCAGAGCGGCATAGCTGGAAATCTTCATCGCTGTCCTCGGAGTTTTGCTCGATAGAGCATCAGAGTAGCAAAGTGATGAGCAATATAATGCTGAATAATCAGGTTATTAGTAAGGGGAATGCTGTTTGGAAGGACGATGCAGCTTAAGAATGGAGGGGCGAAGAATCGGTGCGCACGATGCGCACCGCAAGACTCAATGTCGGCATGGCTGCACTGCAACCTAAAGTCGGACCCTCATCTGACATTGAAGTTGCAAGGGCATGGCTGCCGACCCTATCACCATGTTAGAAATCCGCTTTCAGCACTACGCGGTAATTCGCTTTACCGGCGCGGACATGATCCAGCGCGTTGTTGATTTTCGACATCGGGAACGCTTCTACCGTTGGCGCAACGTCAGCACGCGATGCCAGTTTCATTAACGAACGCAACTGGCCCGGAGAACCGGTGGATGATCCTGTCACGGCACGGTCACCCATGATCAGGCTGAAAGCCGGAACTTCAAAGGGCTTCATCACGGCACCCACGGTGTGGAATTTACCGTGCGGTGCCAGCGCCTGGAAGTACGGTTGCCAGTCCAAATCAACCGCAACGGTGCTGATGATCAGATCAAACTGGCCTGCCAGCGCGTTCAATGCTTGTGGATCACGGCTGTTCACCACGCGATCCGCACCCATCGCCAGGATAGATTCCGTTTTACTGGCGTTGGAGCTGAACGCAGTCACTTCCGCACCCATCGCACGCAACAGTTTGATCGCCATGTGGCCAAGGCCACCGATGCCGATCACGCCCACACGACTGGTGGCATTGATGTTGTGCATCAGCAGCGGTTTGAACACGGTGATACCGCCGCACAGCAGTGGGCCGGCAGTGGTGATATCCATTGACTCTGGCAGCGGGATCACCCATTGCCAGTCAGCACGTAGATGGCTGGCGAAGCCGCCTTTGTTCATGATGGTTGGCACTGAACCGTTTTCGCAGTTAACCTGCTCACCGTTGATACAGGCATTACAGTGCTGGCAGCTTTTCGCTGTCCAGCCGATGCCCACGCGCTGACCAACTTTCAGCCCTTTATTCTGTGCGGCTTCACCTAATGCACTGATGCGGCCAATCACTTCATGGCCCGCGATCACCGGGAAGGCTGAGATGCCCCACTCGTTATCAATCATCGACAGGTCAGAGTGGCAAACGCCACAGTAATCGACCTCAACCTGTACCTCTTCAGCTGCCAGCGGACCGGCCTCATACTCAAAAGGCACCAGCGCTTCGCCTGCGTTCATCGCGGCATAACTTTTGATTTTCATTACTGTCCTCTGTTTCAGCGTTTTGACGCTCTAGTTTAGCAGAGCGCACGCCAGGATTATGAAGATAAATCAAACGATTATCCGCGATTCGTCAGAAAAGCATTTAGGGTTAAAGCGGATCGTGATTCAGTGGGCTGCGAAAAGCATGCCTCGCTGCTTCAATCAGTTGGCTGGCGGTGATTGTCGGCGGTAAACGCATCAGCACTTTGCTGGCTTGCCAGTAACACAGCACCATCTCTTCATCTGTTTCGTTTTCGGCCATTTCACGCAACCGTCTACGCAGGGTTATCACATCCAACGTTTGCTGCTCATCCACCATCTCCGCGATGGTCTGGTTAATGACCTGATGGATGATTTTCCAGGATATTTCGGCAAACACATTGAACCTCGTTGCTTATCTATTGGCTCCAGGCAAATGAATAAACCGTGCGGCGCTGACCGCACAAAAAGAGAACAAAGCTGGCATAACTATAGCCGCTTATTTTCTGAGCAAATGCCGGAACAGCGGACATTCTTGTAGTTAACGGATCTATAAAATGATTTTTATTTTGCATCGTGCTGACGACCGCAAATGTCCTTGTAACAAAAAAGCATAAACCTAAGCTGGCTGTCGTCGCCGCGCTTTGCCAAAGTAGGGCAACGTTTAACCTCGCAACAGGGAATGAATATGAGTCAAACCACTGCTTTACACGCCGATCCATTAATCTGGGGCCACGGCCCCAAAGTGTTTGAAGTGTTTCTGGAACCTACCTGCCCGTTCTCAGTCCGTGCTTTTAATAAGCTGGATGCGCTGCTGGCATTGGTGGGGGAAGATAAGATGACGCTGAAGATTCGGCTGCAATCCCAGCCATGGCATATGTATTCCGGACTGATCGTTCGTTACATCCTCGCCGCATCCACTTTGCCAGAGGGCAAAGCCGCTGCAAAACGTGTGCTGCAGGCGGTCGCCGATCATCGTGAGGAGTTTGAGTTCACCGATCACAGTCATGGGCCCAATATGGACGCGACGCCGAACCAAATCCTTGCACGTTTGCAGCAGTACAGCGGCATCGATGCACACGCGCCGTTCCTGCGCGCCGAGCTGCAGAACGAAATTAAATGGCATTGTAAATATTCGCGCCAGAACGGTATTCACGTCTCACCCACCTTTATCACCAACGGCCTGGTGCAGTTGGATATTGGCAGCGGTGATGATATTGAGTCCTGGGCACAGCGCATTCTCGCCTGATGTCGTCAGCCCGCTCCGGCGGGCTATCCCCATATTTCGCAACAGATTTCAGCTTGCACTGATTGCACAATTTCCGATAATCGTTATCTACCTAATTATATAGCGAGAAAGGGAATGCAAGTCAGATACCTCACAGCATTGATGTTAACCGCCGCCGCGGGCCTCAGCCTGCAAGCACAAGCCAGTACCGATATTCGCGTAACTTATGCTGGTTCGATGGGGAAAGTGATGGACCAGTCTTTAGGTCCAGCCTTTGCCAAACAGAACGACGGAAAATATGAAGGGCAAGGCCAGGGCGCATACGGCATAGCACGTCTGCTGGCGAGTAAAAAAATCACTGCTGACGTGTTCGTCTCCATCACGCCAGGCCCGATGCAGATCTTAAAAGATGCTGGATTGATTGATGGTGCCGTACCGGTTGCCAGCACCAGCATGGTGGTGGCGTACAGCCCTAAAGGGAAATTTGCTCAGCAGTTTGCACAGGCCAAAGGCACAGACGCTAGCTGGCTGAAAGTGCTGGCGACACCGGGCATTAAGTTCGGGCGTACTGACCCGATCAACGATCCAAAAGGCCAAAATATTATCTTTACCCTGCTGCTGGCTGAGAAATATTACAAGCAGCCGGGCATCGCCGATAAAATTCTCGGTGGCTACCAAAACCCTGCTCAGACCCATCTTGAGGGCGGCCTGCTGGCTCGCCTGGAGAGTGGTCAGGTCGATGCCGCGGCAGGTTATGAGAGTGAAGTGATATCCGCGCATCTGCCTTATGTGGCGCTGCCGGATGAGATCAACCTGAGCAACCCAGACATGGCAAAACAGTGGTATGAAACTGTCAGCTTCAGCGTCAAAGATAGCGCGGGCAAAGATAAAGTGCTGCACACTCAACCGCTGGTTTACTACGCAGCCGTGCTGAAAAACGCTCCGCACGGTGCGGCGGCGGGTAAAGCCTTTGTCGATTTCATGCTGAGTAAGCCAGGTCAGGCGCTGTTTAAACAGAATGGCTACGCCGCGCCTAAAGGCGGAGCTGTTTATCAGTAATGAAGACCGGTCACGCCACCGCGCTTTGGTTGTCACTGCCAGCACTGATGTTGCTGGCAGTGCCATTCGTCACCCTGATTGGTGTCACTCAATGGCAGCACATGCACCTTGCCTGGGGCGATGGCAGTGCCATCTCCACCTCTTTGGGATTGGGCGCGATTGCGCTGCTGTTGATCTTTATCAGCGGATTGCCGGTGGCGTGGTGGTTGTCGCAGGCAAAGGGTCGCGCACGCGCCATTGTGGAACTGTTGGTGATGATTCCATTACTGACGCCTCCGCTGGCAATGGGGATTTTACTGGTGAGCGCTTACGGACCTTATAGTGTTCCGGGGGAATTACTGGGGAAATTTGGCTGGACGCTGGTTAACAATCCTGCCGCGTTTATTCTGGCGCAATGGTACGGCGCACTGCCCTACTTCATTACCACTGCGCGTTCCGCTTTTGCGGGCGTTCCGCAGGATATTCTGGATGCCGGTCGTACCTTAGGTGCCTCACCGTGGCAAGGATTTTGGCGTTTGTCGGTTCCGCTGGCCGCGCCGGGTTTGGCCTCTGCAACAGCTTTGGCGTGGGTGCGCGCCATGGGTGAGTTCGGCATTGTCATGATTTTCGCCTATTTCCCTCAGGGCATGCCGGTTCAGCTTTATAACAATCTGCAAAATGACGGCGTCGATGCGGTGTACGTACTGCTGTGGTTGCTGCTGTTGTTTACCTTACCGGTGCCGCTGCTGTGTTTTGTGACGTCAAGACGCGTACGTTATGGCAGTTCATCAGTGGAGTCATAGCGCGGCAGGGAAACCGATATTCCGTAGCGGGTGGCCTGCAGGGCGTGCCCTGGCTATGTTGGACAGGCTAATTGAAATGACACGACAGACCATGTGCTTGATGGGCGCAATATATTGCGCCCATCATGACTTAATCAATCGCTTTCAATGCATCCAGCGCGCAAGCCTCATCAAGATTACCGCCCGGCGCACCACCGACACCAATCGCACCAATCACCTGATTACCACTTTTTACCGGCACGCCACCGGCTAACAGCAGAAAGCCTGGTACGTCACGCATATTCTGCGCGCCTGGATTGTTCTGTGCCGTTTCCATCACTTTGCCACTCAGATTCCTGGTACTCAACGCGGTGTAGGCCTTCATACGGCTCGCTTCTACGGTGTGCGGACCGGCATTGTCCATACGCTGTACCGCAGTCACTAAACCTGCGCGATCTACTACTGTCACGGTGACATTGTAATTTTTTGCTGCGCAGGACTGAATAGCTACGCTGGCCAGTTTTTGCGCCTCAGCCAATGACAGATTGGATTCAGTCACGGCGGCCTGGCTGCCAAAAGAAACAAATGCCGCCGCAGCAGCAATCAAAGAAAGGCGAATAGTCATGTGTCACTCCTGAGTTATGTTAGGTGACACTGTAAAATGAGAGCAGGTTAATAAATATTCGGGTGATCACGCGTTCTGCCAGGTAGTTATACCTGGTTAAGTTGCTGCCAGGCGTGAATCAGTTGCGCAAGATTGTCCATTTCCAGTTTAGTCAGAACTGCGGCGCGATGGGCTTCAACCGTTCGTGGTGACAGCGATAAATCACGCGCTATCTCTTTACTGGTTTGCCCGGCAATCATCAGTTGCATCACTTCGTTTTCACGCACCGACAACAATGCAAAACGCGACTGCAAAATCTGTTGCGCCTGCCAGCGCTGCGCGCGCTGTTCACTTTCATGCATTGCCTGGTGCACGCTTTCCAGCAACGGTTCAATCTCTAACGGTTTGGTGTAGAACTCGAAAGCCCCCTGACGGAACGCACGGCGACAGGCTTCAATCGTGCCATGACCGGTCATGATGATCACCGGCAGCAGCGGATGCCTTTCGCCCTTCTCTGCCAACCAGCTAAGGCCACTGATGCCCGGCATGCGGACGTCCAGCAACAAACAGCCGCGCAGCGGTTCCTGCGCTGACGTAGCCGCCTCAAATGAGGCCAAATCAGCAAAGTCGGCAACGTCATATTCCAGCGTTCTCAAGAGAAAACCCAATGATTCACGCACCGACAAATCATCATCCACTAACCAAACTTTTGCGCTCATTCCGTTACTCCGCCAGTGGGAAAATTAGGGTGATTTCCGCGCCGCCTTCGGCGCGGTTTGCCAGCCGCAGCTGGCCATTCATGCGTAACATCAAGCTCTCAACCAGCGTCATGCCAAGCCCCATGCTTTCTGGTCGCGAGCTGTAAAACGGCATACAGGCCTGCGCTAATCCTTCGACAGAAAAGCCTGGTCCGTTATCACTGATGATGATTTTAATCTCGTGCGCCAGGCGTTCTGAATTGATAGCCACCCACGCATCCGCCTGCCCTTGCTGCATGTGGATCGCATTTTGTAGCAGATTGTGAAAGACCTGTTCGAGCCATTGTTCGTCGCCGATAACACGCGCGTGGTCATGCTGAAACTGCTGATGAAGCACCACAGCGCCCGCATCCAGTTCTTGTTGTAATAGCACCGTGACTCGCCGCCATGTTGATTCAACACCGATCGCAGTCATCGCCACCGGGCGTTCGCTGACAATGTCGCGAAAACGTTGCAGCAATCCGGCCAATCGTTCAGTTTGTAAACTGATGGCACCGAGTGTCTGCGGCAGGCTATCGTGTTTGCCTTGCTTAAGCAGCAGCTGACTGGTGTGTAACCACGTGTTAATCGCGGTGAGCGGCTGGTTAATTTCATGGATGATACCCGCCGTGAATTCACCCAAAGATTCACGCCGCGTGCGCTGGAAATAGTCAGCCCGCAGACGCATTTCGACGTTTTGTCGCCAGTGACGCAATAATCCCCAACCGAGAAAACCGATGATGAGCCACAACGTCAAAGCCAGCAGGGGCGGAGCGACATGCAGCGCACGCCAATCAGGATTCGCGCTGCCTTTAATTAGAAAAGGTTGGTAGAGGTTGATAAACGGACGCTGCCATTGCCAGCGCGCCGTTTCAGAATAGGCCAAAGTTAATATTGCGGGCTGAGAATGAATATGAAATGCAAGTGCCAGCCCGACCTCTGGGGCTTGCACGGCAAAATGCAAATCCACCAGCATGCGGAATTGTCGATAGGGGTTATACAGCCAGTACCGTCCTTCGCTGGCATCTTCAAACCGCGGGCCGGTTAGCGGCCTGTTCTGTGTGTGCTCAAGCTGCACGATTTGCGGAAATTTCTTCTGCAATTCAGTGAGGTTTTCATCACCCGTCAATAATGGCAACAGAGTTTCATTCTGCGTTAAATAGGCCGCAATACGACTGAACTGCTGATGGAATTCCGCTTCACGCGTGCGCTGTTGATCCAGGATTTGTTCGGCAAGTAATGCGAACAAAGTCACCAGCGTGAGAAGTAGCCAGACCAGCCAATACCTTTTCATCCATGGGCGGTAAGTGTGAGGCATAGTTTTCCGTTGTTAAAGCGATAAAAAAGCCCTCCGGGTCAGGAGGGTTGTCGATACTGCACCAGCATCCATTCATGGTTTTGCAACGTTGTAACCTGCCCACCCATTGGATTCAATCTGTTTTACTGGTTTAGCGCTGATTTCAGAAGTCTACCTGGTACGACTTTGATTTAGATTGGCTTTTTCCCGAACGGTAAGCGACTCTGCGTGATCCTGTTGTATGAGTTGATAACGAAACATCAGCTGTTTTAACAGTAATCCCGTCTGCGTTTGTTCACTCAGCTGATCACCATTACCCTCGGCATAACGTCGAAGTTGCTCTTCAACCGGAATCTGCTGGTTAAAGGCCTGCATCGCGGAAAAAATCCCCGTTTTAAGCTCACTCACCGTGAGATATTTTCCTTTAGTTTTATCCAGTCCATTGAGTTGTTCAGCCATATTTTCCAACTGCGCCATACCACGATGCCAGCTCTGTAATTTTTCCAACGATATCGCTTGTTTCTCTCTGCGCTGTTGTTCGAGCAGGGCTTGAGAGGCCATCAAGTGCTGATGCTGTTCGTATCGATACCAACTGCCACAGACAAAGACTAAAACGCCAGCCAGTAAGGCACAGCAGGCCCCACTCACAAATGATTTTAATGATGAAGCCGTTGTGGGCGCGTCTTGCTGCTCATCCGCATCAGGATAGACCACATAAACGCGAGCCGGATGGCTGTGGTGTTCACTGTTGAGTGCTGCCGGAATAAGCTGTACCGGAGAGGGCAGTCTTTCTTGAAGCTGCGTTATGGAGTGTTTGACCTGATGCAATAACGTATTGGCCTGCGCGAATTCCCTGATACCAAAACGTAACAACGCTTCACGCAAGGATATCAGCAACCGCTCCGTTTCTAATAGCTGCGCCGCCATCTCGCTGCCCACCACCTGCCAGCCACGGTAAAGACTTTGCAGACGTCGAAACATCACGCTGAGGATATCGGCGCGCGCATCAATCGCCAGCGGCCAGAAAATCGACCACTGATGTACCACCAGCGCGTCAATCAGATTCAAGCCTTCATTGAGCCCCCTCAAACCCGCGTTGTTGGCACGCGCCAAAGTGAACCAGGCCGCACTCTGCAACTCCAGTCCATTTTGTTCAAACAACCCCAGCGTGAGTCTCTCCACTTTCCCCCAATCAACATCGGGCCGGGCGGGATGCGTCAGCTTACTCATCTCTTCCCGCAACTGGGAATAGCCTGGTAAGGTGCGCGGATCTGCACCGGTTTTAATCACCTGATTCATATTCAGCAACCTTCCTTGTTTATCCCGTCAAACCACTGCCCATTAACTGTTGTTGCTTTAAGTGACGCAGCAACACTCTGCCCTCTGGTTTGAATTCCGTGCCGTAGCGCACCAGGCCAATACCGGTGAGTTCGGCTTCAATGGCGTAGCGCAATTCGCCTGGCACCGTTTGTTCCAGCAATGCCACCTCAATACGCTTGAGGCGCGGTTCGTACTTCAGCAACACGCTTGAAAAGGTGTGAAGCAGCTGGTGCGCAGTGCCCGGCATCCCCTGCAGGATGCGGGTCATATCCGGCAAACCGTAGTCGGGGATGTGTGCAATTGAACCAGCGCGGGTGTTGAGGATGCGCTGCAGGTTATCCAGCACCGAAAGAATGACCTGGTCCCGTTCGCTAACGGCATCGAGCGCCAGCCCGCCACTAAAATTGCCGTAAAGGATCTCATAAAGTGAAGGCATCATCAGGGTCTTTTAGCCTTTTCCGCGACCAAAGTCAGTGTACCGTCACCCAGTTCAATCACGCGCGCGTTGTCCGGATCGAGGTCATTGCGGGTCAGTAAGATTCGCCACTTATCATCCTGCGTGTCTGGCGACAGGAATAGCCCAGCCACTGCCACGAATTCCGCCTTATCGTCCATCGGCATATCAATACTGACTGACTCACCCGGGCGGATGCGGATGTCCTTTTGTGCCAGCAGGTCCGCCTTCAGAACCTGACTGTCAGCAGTGAATAGCGAGGGGTAGTCTGAGGCGTCAAAAGCGCTACTGTCCTTCAGTTGCCAGATGCGCACCACGGTTGAGAGCGCAGCACCCTGTGCGTTGCGGTTTGCCCCTTCACGGGCGCGAAAATCGAGATGCAGTGTGCGTATTTGCTTGAAAAAAATGGATTTTGTTACGGAGACGGTGCCCTCTGATACTTTCTGCGTCAGACCGCAGCTGCTGACGCTCAGTGCCAGCATAAGAGGGATAAGCGTTTTACCAGCGATAGTCGCCCTGTTCATCGGTTTCGATCCTTGAAGGTTGCACCCGGACGCGCTGATAGCGACCGAGCTGTATGGTTATCTGGTTAGACTCGCGGGAGCCCGTGATTTGTGTCAGAGGCAGCACCGCCGTGCGCCCGAGTTGCTGCGCCCCCTCCTTCCGGCAGCTTAGCTGTGCATCAGGCATCATTGCGCGGTAAACGCACAGCTCCAGTCGCGCATCTAGCTTTGATCCCAGGTAGACGTGCAACAGCGCCATCAAGTCGCCGTGCAGTTGCCCGCCGGGGAGCCATCCCCGGACTTCCTCAGGGTTGCCGGTGAACAGCCTCAGCAATACCTGACCGTTGACGTCTGTGGCATGCGTCCCCACCACCGGTCGATGCGTCAGACTGACAGGGTGGCGCGTTCTCATATTCAGTATGGTGGATTGGGGAATACGACGTGAATCCCAGGGCACGACCTGCGCGCGCGTGTCCGGTGCCAGCAGCTTCACTAGCGAGGAGACTCCTTCGGCGGTTCGACCGGGCAGCAGCATCACCGGCAGCAGCGCAAGGAAACGCGAGACCGGCGTCGCGATATTCTGCGCACAGCCGCTTATCCCCAGACCCGCCAGCCCCAGCAGGTACTGAGAGGTGTCATCGGTGCCACCAGGAGCGAAAGTTGCCGGGTAAGTGTATTTGCGCCAGATGCGGTAAAACTGGGTGGTCAGGCGGTGGCTGAAGATGTCCAGAAAATCCTGTGTGGCCTCGTGCCCTTCGCGTTGCCGCGTCACATCATCAATGTAATGCGACGGCAGCGGAGACGCCGTGCCATAGAGCCCCATGAAATTAATGCGTACCGTGGGCGGCAGATGCGGATGAGCGGGCGCTTCTGCACCGCGAATTTCTCCTGCCGGAAAGCCCATGCCGGGATGAGGCCGGAAGCGCACTGGCTCGTGCCGCACCTGCCAAGTGCTGCCCGGCACAGGTGCCTCGGGATCGCTCCTTTCCAGAAGCTGACAGAAGCGGTAAAAATTCATATAAGGCAGCCGGTCACCCAGCCGCGCGATTAGCCGGGCAGGCGCTGACTGTGATTCTCTTTCCACCGGATGCATTTTCCTTCAGGCCGGATAATCAAGGAGAGCTGAATGAACTGGTTCATGTCTGCATAAAGCGACAGGAAGCGGTTGAGCATCTCGCCAAACAGATGTATATCGCCATCACCGCTAAAACCGCTGCTGTCGAGCGTCACCTCAATGTCAAGACCACGCAGCAGGTAACCAGACTCAAACCGCTGCAGACGGTGATGCTGTACGTCAAGAATCGCATCCAGCCTGCGGTTGCAGAGTTCGTCATCCTGCCAGTTGTACAACGCCAGCGTGCCGCGCAGCACTTCTGCGCTATTCATCATATTGATGAAGCCGGAACCGAGGTGGCTTAGCACCCGCCAGTGAAAGCGGTCCTCAGCAGGTGGATAAGCAGGAAGTGTCGGACGAGTCAGATTGCGCACCGTGACAGGGGTCTGCAACACCTGTTCGCAGCGGTCCAGCAGGGTGCTTTGCAGCGCACGACGGGGAAGCTGCCCGTTGGTGCCGGTGATACGCAGCGAGAGCGTATCGCGGGAAAGCTCCTCCCCCTCCTCCCACTGCTGACCGCCGAGTATCAGCCAGGTGTCGTGCATCCCGGTCACGCCTTTTCGAACGCGCGTATGAAAATAGCGCTCAGGTGCGAGGCGTCGCATCATGCCGCCCCGGTGCCGGAAACTGGTGAACGGAACGTATTCAGCCGCACCGGTCAGCCCTGAACCGCTGACTGCATCCACCGAGTAAATCTCGGTATGTCCGTCCTGCAGGCGCTTCGCGCGCAGCAGGTACTCGCTCTCCAGTCCGTTAACCGTCAGCGGGTCAGCTTCCAGCGTGAACAGGTTAATCACCGGTACGCAGTGCAGTTTCAGCGAAGCATCGGTCACCGGCAAATCACTCTGCCACGCCTCACTGAATACCACCTCAATATCGAACCCCGTGAGTCCGGGTGGAAGAGGGATAGCTTCCAGTCCGTTCAGGGTCACAAAGCGAAACTTCTCCGGGAAGGTGAAGTACTCCAGCAGCAGCTGATAGCCGCTGAAGGCGCTATCACCCTTTGGCCATAGTCTGTCGTCCTCACCAAATCCACCCGGGCTGAACCAGGCGTTGAGGGCGATCCGCTCCTGCTGCCCGGCCAGGCGGACGTATATCGCGGCCTGACGGCGGGTCAGCCTCTGATGCAGCGCGGTCGCCACGGGCACGTCTTCTCCCAGCCACAGGCTGAGATGACGCAGATCACACTGGCTCCAGTCCGCCTGCCCGCTGCTGGCTATGCGCAGACGCAACACGGAACGTCCGTCCGGCTCGGTGCCCATGACCACGCCTGAGATTGACAGCGGATTAAGCGTAACCGGCTTTGTGGTGCGGTAGTGGCAGACAGTATTTTTGGGGCCTACCGGGCGGGAATACACCTCCAGCCCGGCGGGAGCGGTCTCCGCCATTTTCATTTTCGGCAGATCAGGCGAGAGAGCCACCACGCTGAGTGAAGGGATCGTGCGCAGTTAATGCGGCCAGAGCATGCTGACCAACCCTTCGGTCAGCTCCGGCAGGTCATCGTCAATTTTCTGACGCAGTCGACCGACGGAAAAAGCAAATCCTTCAAGCAGGCGCTCCACAAAAGGATCCGGCGTGCCTGCACGGTCCAGGTTGAGCATGGCGGCGCGGTCAGGGTGAGTTTCGGCAAATTCTCTGGCGGCGTCGCGCAGATAGCGCATTTCGTTATCGTAATAGCGTAGAGTTAAGTCTTTCATAATAAAATTATTTCTGTAAATAGACTGTATCAACTGGAAGTTATTGTGGGGCAATTAAAATCAATGTAGCTGAATGTTTTATGCGATATAAAACCGACCCTTTTTTTCAAATGAATTTAACTTTCACTCACTACAGTTCGCTAAATGATTTGTTCGAGCAATCTTAATCAAAATTAAAAACTAGAGAAAACACTATGGCTTGTCAGGTGCGTCGGAGCTAATCGATTTGCCAGTGACTTTATATCGCTCGACTAAGAATAAGATTAAACAAACAGCACCTACCACAGTTCCTACGTTCCAGAATGGAAGCAATAAAATATCAAAAGCCATCTGTACTTTGATGTTATTATTTAGCACGCCATATAAGCCCAGAATTGAAAGGAAGATTAAAACTATTGGAAGGATTGCAAAGAGCATTGAAAAAGCAGCAAACTCTGGGAATATACCTATCAACATCCCACCAAGGAAAAAACTCAACACACCTCCAATAAGGAATAGGATTGAAACCATAAAATTGACAACACGAATCAATGAAAGCATAAATCCACCTTGGTTATTAAAAACATATTAGATATGAGTAAATATGGCTTAATTACCACACTTAGTCGTTAGCGAAATACTCATCCACAAATTGCAACAGACTTTGCGGGATCAAGTCTAATAAGACCTGAAATCAATAGCTCAATTTCCTTATTTGTTTGTAGCTTATCTGCACCCCCTCTAACTGCTCGTGCACGCAGCATTTTGAGTCTGCGAGACTTCACTTCAAACAGCAGAGACGGCTCCCATTCGCTTAGTACCATGTTCTCCGCTTGCGTATCGAGCGCACATAGCAGATGAAGCGCCATTTCCTGACGGCCAAAATGCTCGGCAAGTCTGGCCATCAGCAAACGTAATAACCACTGCTGGCGAGGTGACGTTATGCCGGGCGTTGCTGCAGCCAGGCCAGCGCAGCTTCAATGCCCTCCCTGTCTGCCAGGTCAGTGGCCTCGCTCTCCAGCTGCAACACATCATCCTCTGCGCCAGCAGTCACAGAGACAGCCTCCGATCCAAACACTCCCGCAGACATCAGCACATGCTGCTGGATCCAGCCCATGGTGACCTCATCCGCAAACGGCATTCCGTCACTGAAGGCCAGCGTCTCCAGCCCGTTGAGGCGCGACAGCAGGCCCTTAAGGTCGTCCTGAACAATCGCCGCCAGCGTCGCATTGCCCGAGCGCAGCTGCGCCTGGTGCTGATACCACTGCAGGTCAAGCCAGAAGTGATTGCCGCCCCGGCTGAATAGGCTGTCGGCCTGCTCGGCCAGTTCGGCCCAGCTCTGCTGCAGCCACAGGCGCTTGAGCTGTGCGCGCTGGTCCGGCTTGGGTGGCTCGATACGGCTTTTGCCGTCGCCGGACAACGGTGGCAGTTGGCTGAGCGTGTCATGACGGATGGTTTTCATCAGCCTATGCGCGGCCAGCCATCCGCCTGGCTGATCGCGCAGATAAGCGGCCAGCGTTCGTGCCTGGTCCAGCAGATCACGCCCGGAACTGATAGCCGCCAGAGCGGGGGCGGCGGAGGCTGAAGACGACTGGGATGCGGGACCGTCTGCCGCCGTCTGGGGCACAACCGCATCCGGGCCGCCTGCCCTCAGCAACCTTGCCTCCAGCGCGCCGTAAAGGCTACCAAGGCCGGCCCCGCCCTGCGCTCTGCATACGTCATCAATCACCAGCAACGCCGCCACGGTACGCTGTGCCGAAGATGTCATCACTTCGGGATAGAGCGTCAGCGTATCCAGCACGCGCGCGCTGGCGGGAAAGCCCAGCGCCGCCTCACGACTGCGCGCCCGCTGTGGATGCAAAGCATCACCGAAGCGCTGCAGCAGGCCGGCAAGCAGGGCCAGACCGTCGGCAAACCCTTCTTCACCGTCTCGTTGCAAACGCGCCCAGCAGTACCAGACTGCCACGCGGATGTCTTTGGCTTCCGTCGTCAGTACCTGTTCCGCCAGCGCACAGATAAGCGTCGTATCCGCGCCAGACAAACGGTTCATCTCTTCCTGCATCTGCTGGAACGCATCGTTGTAGGTCGGGTCTTCCCCTGTAGCGTGAGTGTCCGCCAGGGGCTTCAGCCACGGCTCCCACAGCGAAACAGACTCCGTGGCCAGCACCC
The DNA here is from genome assembly GCF_009829935.1 of Pantoea sp. Seng. NCBI lineage: Bacteria > Pseudomonadati > Pseudomonadota > Gammaproteobacteria > Enterobacterales > Erwiniaceae > Pantoea > Pantoea sp. Seng. The sequence continues at coordinate 129,808 of NZ_SZZV01000017.1, forward strand.
GAAGATGGTCCACATTCGCACCGCAGGCATTAATCAGGGATTGCAGGGTCATGAGTCTTCCTCGCTGACAAAAGTTTCATCCGGCACGTCCGGGGCGTTACTGATAATGAATATGTCTGCCGGGAGCGTGAAGTTGCGCAGCTTCAGCAGCGCCAGCGGCCCCTCACCCGCTTCTGTTCGCAGAATGTAGTTCAGCGGGCGGCCGTCGGGAGCCTGCCAGGTGAGCCGCCAGCTGCTGCTGATGCCCGGATTGGCGCTGACCTGAGCCTTATCTAGCAGGCGAATCAGACCCCAGCTGCCCGGCATGTCGCCGTACTGGCGGGTGCCGGCCTTCGTGCTTATCCAGCTCAGTGATGCACCCGGCGCTTCTGTGTCGGCAGGCCAGGTGAAGCGCTTCCACACCGGCTGCTGATTCATGTAGGTGAGCTTCTGGCTGTCGATAATCAGGTCTGTCTGCATAACGTCTGCGGCCGTGCCGGGGCGCAGCTCAAAGTGCAGCCCGGCCTCACCGTTGGTGAACACCACATCGGAAATCCGGCTCAGTTGATTAAGCGCCTGCAAAAAGGCCGGGTTAAAAGTCAGCCCCTGGGCGTTGATGCTGTCCGGTATCCAGCGCGTGCCTTCGCGGTGCAGCACACCGCTCAGACGCGACTGCAGGAAGCGGGTGATGCGACCGTTGTCCGCATTCAGATATTTCGCCAGCAGCGGCAGTGACACTTCACTGCTGACATTTTTAAACGGATAACGGCCGCCAAACGCGCTGTTCCACTCGTTCACCATAGCCTGCTGCCACTGGGCGTTCAGGCTGCCCGCAGCCGGCATCAGCACCTGCTGCCAGGCCTGCTCCATCGGGCGCACAAACACCGTCTGCCCGAAGCCGCTCCACTCCTGCCCCAGCCCGGCGGCCACCAGGCTGCCGTAATCGCGCGTGTCCGTCAGGTCAACTGTTTTCCCCTGAAACACCGTCTGCGCCAGCGTCTGCGTCATGGCCTGCGGGTCTGCAGCGTTGGTGACCTGCTGCAGGCGCAGACGCACCTGAGTCACGCGCGTCAGGAAGGTGCGCAGGCTCATACTGCTGCTGCCCTGACTGTCAGTCAGCGCCAGCAGAGGGCCGAAAGTCGCATCGAGTGGGCCGCTCGGGCCGCTGTTCTGGTCAATGGCAGGGCGCTTTTCCCTACTGAGCAGGTTCTGCGCAGACTTCACCAGCGAGTCAGCAATAGCATCCCCACTCTGCC
>NZ_SZZV01000018.1:0-118432 GCF_009829935.1 Pantoea sp. Seng
GAGCCATGATCAAACTCTTCAATTTAAAGTTTGATTTGCTGCAACAAGTGCAGCGATGCTCATCTGTAAAACGTCATAATGAATTTCATTATGTGTTCACTCGTGAGACTTGATATTTTTTACGTCCTGAGACGTTGATATCAATCCTGCGAGTGCCCACACAGATTGTCTGATAAATTGTTAAAGAGCAGTGCCGCGATTTCTCAAGCGGCGCGGGATGCGTATATTACGCTTTCCGCATTCTCAGTCAAGCATTTATTTTTGCTTTTCTGAAGGTTGCCTTGAAGACCACCTCCTGAACACTTCGCTTCGTAAGCCGTTGTTCCGTGTCAGTGGAGGCGCAGTATAGGGATTTCTTTTTGGCTGACAAGCGCTAAATGCAAATTAAATTCTGAGTGTTGTTTTTTTCGTCGAAACCCCACTAAATCGCCAGTTTTTCCAGCAATGGAAAGCCATAACGCCGTAGAACCGGTGATAATTGCACCGCCTCCTCATCCATAAGCGTGCAGAACGCCATATTCTGACCAGAAGAAACGGCGTGCGGCGCTTCATGTTCTAATAACCATACTGTGCGGCGTGCAATGGCTGCACCAGAATCCACTAGCCGCGTGCCTTCAGGCAGTACCATTTGCAGCTCGTCACGCAATAGAGGAAAGTGCGTACATCCCAGGACGACAGTGTCAGGTGGCTCTTTCATACGAAGCCAGGGTTGCACAGCATGGCGCACATCAGAGAGTTCCACCCCTTCACCATGCAGTTTCGCTTCCGCCAGCTCTACCAGTTCAGCAGAACCCAGCATTTCGATTTTGCACTCGCGCGCAAACTGCGCCACCAGCTCATGAGTATAAGGACGTTTTACCGTGCCGCGCGTTGCCAGTAATCCCACGACACCATTACGCGTGAGACGCGCAGCAGGTTTAATCGCCGGCACAACACCGACAACAGGAAACTCGAATCGCTCACGCAGTGCAGGTAAAGAAACGGTGCTAGCCGAGTTACAGGCAATGATGACTAATGCCAGCGGGAAGCGTTTTGTAATCGCCTCAACCACAGCAACCACGCGCTCGACAATAAAGTCTTCGGTTTTTTCACCGTAAGGGAAACCTTCATTATCGAAGGCATATAAATAGTGAAGATCCGGCAATAACTGCCGGACCTCATCATAGACGGAGAGCCCACCGACGCCGGAGTCAAACACCAGCACGGTGGGACGCAGATCAGAAGCTGTAGCTGGCGCTGAGGTAATACTCCGTTCCTGGAGTTGAATAGCCATACACTGTCTCGTAGTCTTTATCGAACAGGTTGGCAATTCTACCACGAACGGTGAGTTGTGATGTGACCGGATACGAGACTGCGAGATCCCACAAGCTCACACCGCCCAATTTCACGCGCTGCGGCGTGTAAGAGTGGTTGTAATCGTTATCGTAACGATCGCCAAGATAGTGATAGGTCACAGACCAGTCAAAATCGTAGATTGTCCAGTCGAGTTGGTATTTCACCTGCTGCTTAGCACGGCGTACTAGCTGCTGATTAGTCTCTGCATCACGCGCATCAACATAATCGTATGAGATTTGATGGCTGAGCGGGCCAGTATCGAAGGATGCTGTGGCTTCCACCCCTTTGATGCGTGCTTTATCGATGTTGTAATAAACGTAAGTGCTTGGGTCGCTATCAATCAGATTGTCGATATCATTGCGGTAGCCGGATACACGCCAGTTTACCGGGCCCGTCAGCCCCTCAAAGCCCCCTTCCCACTGCTTGCTCTTTTCAGGCTTCAGATCCGGGTTACCATACGTCTGGCTGTAAAGCTGTCCTAAATTCGGCGATTTGAATGCCGTACCGTAAGAAGCGAAAACACGGTAGCCGTCAACAAACTCCCACGCGGCACTGCTCTGCCAGGTGTTATGCCAGCCAAACGCATCATTGTCGTCGCCACGTACTGCCCCTTCCAGCGTTACGCTGCCAAATTGCTGCTGCGCAGTAGCATAAATCCCAGTATTACGTTGTTCCTGACCTTCAATAGTGGAGTTAGTACCCGGTTCTGAAGTCTGTTTCTGCCAGTCCACGCCCCCGCTGATTGCACCATGTCCGACCTGCACAGTGTTACCCCACTGCAGGTTGTACTGCTGCACATCATTTAATGAGGCGGTCGCATCGTATTTACCGAGTTGCGGGCTGTAGTTGTAATCTTTGGTATGGCTGTAGCTGGCGATTAATTGGGATGAGTAGATACCCTGATTGAAGCGCAGACCGGTATCCCAGGTTTGGCTGTAAAGCTGGCGAGTATCGACAAAGGTGTTCGGCTCTACATAAGTAGGGTAACCATCGTAAGCCGTTCGGTTGTCGAAACCATAGCCACGCACGAAACCGCTGAATTCATCGTTAAATTGATGCTCCAACGATCCATACAAGGTTTTGCTCATAAAGCCGTCACGGTCTTTCTGCGCGGGATCGCCGTAAACGTCAGGCAAGTTGGCCACCACGTCGTAACCCTTGGTGTAGGTATAATTACCCGCCATGGTGAGTTTGGTGGCATCGCCCAGCATTTGCTGCGTGGAACCATCATAACTTTGGTAGCCATTGGAACCGACACCCGCCGTCAACGTGGTACCTGCTTTATCGCGGCCGGTAATAATGTTCACCACCCCACCAATCGCATCCGAACCATAAACCGCTGAACGCGCGCCACGGATATATTCGATGCGCTGCACCAGTGACAACGGAATCTGGCTTAGATCAGACGAACCAGAAATACCCGCCTGATTGAGGCGAACGCCGTCAATTAATATCAGCACATGGCTGGAGTTAGTACCACGGATAAACATCGAGCTGGATTGACCAAGGCCACCATTCTGCGCGATATCCACGCCCGGTAAACGGCGCATCACATCCGTCAGGCTTTTCGCCTGCCAGCGATCGATCTCTTCACGGGTGACTACCGTTGTCGGTGCCAGCACCGATGAAACCGGCTGAGCGAAACGATTAGCGGTAACGATTTGCGTATCATCATCCTGAGCGTAGCCATACGCAGCCCAGAGTGAAAGCGCCGTTGCACTGAAGGCACACAGCGTAGTTTTGCTTTTATTCATTGTTGTAAGCATCCAAAAGACGAAGCAGGATGCCGCAGGCCTACAACCGATAGCACGCGATGGTTGCAGTGATTGCGACGACACACCGGCAGGTCTTCGGGCTGAGAATCATAAATGGTGAAAAACTTCCCATCCCACAGGACAGTGTTTAATGATCGATCACCATGACATTCTTTTACCGCTGCGCGTCAGCTCCAGATTCACACTGGATTCCCTTTTAACTCAAGGAGGCCGGCAGTCGCAGTCTACGGTTAAGAAGGTCGGGAATCCAGACTGCCAGCCATCATCTTCTCACAGAACTGGACATCAGCAGGTGAATGCCTACAATCGCCCGGCAAGCTAGCTTATTACCAGGATTAAAGATGACACCCGAACAGCTCCCGATTGAACAATACGACGCGCAACTGGCGGAAAAAGTCAGCCGTTTACAGGCGATGATGGTGCCCTTTGCCGCGCCTGACGTGGAGGTGTTCCGCTCACCGGTCAGCCACTACCGTATGCGCGCCGAATTCCGTATCTGGCATGATGGCGACGATCTGTACCACATCATCTTTGATCAAGAGACTAAGCAGCGCATCCGTGTGGATCAATTCCCTACTGCCAGCGCGTTGATCAACCAGTTGATGCCAAAATTGATCGATGCGATCCGTGATAACAAAGCGCTGCGTTTCAAGCTTTTCCAAATCGACTACCTGTCGACGATGAGCAATCAGATTGTGATTTCGCTGTTGTATCACCGTAAGTTGGAAGCGGACTGGACGGAAGCCGCCACCGCGCTGCGCGACACCCTGCGCGCTGAAGGCATCGATGTGCAGTTGATTGGCCGTGCGACCAAAACCAAAATCTGCCTTGATCGCGATTACGTCGATGAATGCCTGCCCGTAGCGGGCAAAGAGATGATTTATCGTCAGGTGGAGAACAGCTTCACCCAGCCTAATGCGGCGATGAACATTCAGATGCTGGAATGGGCGCTGGATGTCACTCAGGGCTCACGTGGTGATTTGCTGGAGCTTTACTGCGGCAACGGCAACTTCTCACTGGCGCTGGCGCGAAACTTCCATCGCGTACTGGCAACCGAGATCGCGAAGCCTTCGGTGGCGTCGGCGCAGTACAATATTGCCGCCAACCATATCGACAATGTGCAGATCATTCGCATGGCGGCGGAAGAGTTTACGCAGGCGATGAATGGCGTGCGCAGCTTCAACCGCTTAGAAGGTATCGACCTGAAGAGCTATCAATGCGAGACCATCTTTGTCGATCCACCACGCAGTGGCCTGGATGAGGAAACCGTGAAGATGGTGCAGGCGTATCCACGCATCCTGTATATCTCCTGCAACCCGCAAACCCTGTGCGACAATCTTGCCACGCTGAGTGAAACGCATGACGTGTCGCGGCTAGCGTTGTTCGACCAGTTCCCGTACACCCATCATATGGAATGCGGCGTCTGGCTCACGCGTAAAGCGTAAAACAAAACGGGAACCCTGCGGTTCCCGTTGTTGTATTTAGCTTTTGTTCCTGGCGCGGCGGAAGCGAGTGGCAATCCAGAACACCAGCGCCACCATCAAAATGGTCGGGATGAAGTTGGAACCGATATCCGGATATTCAGCACGCACCAGCGCGCTATACACCAGAATACCCAACAGGAAAAACGCCGCGGCCAGTGAAGGCATGCCATCGGGCATATTGCGGTTAAGATAACGCTGATGCAGACACCAGGCTGCGAGGCCAAGGGCGATCAGCGGGAATATCGAAAAAGGCACAAACGTACTGAACAGCACCGAAAAGGAGCCGTTGATCGCTAAACCGGTGATAAAAGCCAACAACAGGGTTCCTTTATCGCGTGGGTCTTGCTCAATCATTTCATTATCCTTATCACATTACTCTTCGGGTTTTTCCAGGGTCACCGCCAGACGTTCCTGCTCCCGGCGATACCAGTAATAAGCGCCTTTGGCGATCATGCGCAATTGCAGCACCAGGCGATCTTCCAGCTTGCGACGCTGTTCGATATCCACATCCAGCGCTTCCGCACCGGCGCTGAACACGATGGTCACCATGGCTTCGGCCTGCGCTTCGGTAAAGCTGCGCGGCATCCGATTTTCCAGCTCAAGGTAATCCGCGAGCTCAGCAATAAAGTGCTGAATTTCTCGCGCAACTGCGGCACGAAACGCGGCCGATGTTCCGGAGCGCTCGCGTAGTAAGAGACGAAAAGCGTTGGGATTGTTCCCGATAAATTCCATAAATGTGGAAACGGAGGTCTTGATGATGCTGCCGCCCTTGGCAATGCGCTGGCGTGCCTGGCGCATCAACTGGCGTAACATCAGGCCGCTTTCGTCGACCATGGTCAAACCCAGTTCATCCACATCTTTAAAGTGACGATAAAACGAGGTAGGTGCAATCCCGGCTTCACGCGCAACTTCACGCAAACTCAGGCTGGCAAAACTCCTTTCTGCACTTAACTGACTGAAGGCTGCTTCAATCAGCGTACGTCTTGTACGTTCTTTCTGTTGCGCCCTGACGCCCATTTTCCCGGCCTTTTAAGTGATCTGGAAGGCACTATAACAAACTTTTCAGCGTACAGTGGCGCAAAGTTTGTGACCGCCTGTGTACCTCACGCTTTGTCAAAACTGGGGATTTTTCGCTGTTAGAATTCAGAAGTGCGCGGTGAGATGTTAGAATCTCGTTGTAAAAATGTGATAGAAAAATAGGACGTACTGGTATGCAAAAGTCTTACGATTACGATGCCATTGTGATTGGCTCAGGTCCAGGCGGCGAAGGTGCGGCAATGGGCCTGGTGAAGCAGGGAGCGCGCATTGCAGTGATCGAACGCTACCATAATATCGGCGGCGGTTGTACTCACTGGGGGACCATCCCCTCCAAAGCTTTACGTCACGCTGTCAGCCGTATTATCGAGTTCAATCAAAACCCTCTTTATAGCGATCACACCCGACTCCTGCGCTCCTCATTTGCTGACATTTTGAATCACACCGAAAACGTTATCAGTCAGCAAACGGCAATGCGTCAGGGATTTTATGAGCGCAACCGTTGTGAGCTTTATCAGGGCGATGCCCATTTTGTTGATGCCAACACCATCGAAGTTGAACAGCCCGATGGCACCCGCGAACGCTTAACCGCAGAAAAATTCGTGATTGCGTGCGGTTCACGTCCTTACCATCCTGCAGACGTCGACTTTACGCACCCACGCATTTACGACTCCGACTCCATCCTCAATCTGCATCATGAACCTGGCCATGTGATCATCTACGGTGCCGGTGTGATTGGTTGCGAATACGCATCAATTTTCCGTGGCCTGAACGTCAAGGTGGATTTGATTAACACCCGTGATCGTTTGCTGGCATTCCTCGATCAGGAAATGTCAGATTCGCTCTCCTATCACTTCTGGAACAGCGGCGTGGTGATTCGTCACAACGAAGAGTTCGAGAAGATTGAAGGTGTCAGTGACGGCGTGATCATGCACCTGAAGTCGGGCAAGAAAGTGAAAGCGGATTGCCTGCTGTACGCTAACGGCCGTACCGGTAACACCGATTCACTGGCGCTGGAAAATGTTGGGCTGGAAGCTGATGGTCGTGGCCTGTTGAAAGTGAACAGCATGTACCAGACTGCGCAGCCGCACATCTATGCAGTGGGCGACGTGATTGGTTATCCGAGCCTGGCTTCAGCCGCCTACGATCAGGGCCGAATTGCGGCACAGGCGATCATTAAAGGTGAAGCCACTGCTCATTTGATCGAAGATATTCCCACCGGGATTTATACCATTCCGGAGATCAGCTCAGTGGGTAAAACCGAACAGCAGCTGACTGCGATGAAAGTGCCTTACGAAGTGGGTCGTGCGCAGTTCAAACATCTGGCGCGTGCGCAGATTGTGGGGATGCACGTGGGTAGCCTGAAGATTCTATTCCATCGTGAAACCAAAGAGATTTTAGGTATTCACTGCTTTGGCGAACGTGCGGCAGAAATTATTCACATCGGGCAAGCCATTATGGAGCAGAAGAACGGCGGCAACACGATCGAGTACTTCGTGAATACCACCTTCAACTATCCGACCATGGCCGAGGCCTATCGCGTCGCGGCGCTCAACGGCTTAAACCGCCTGTTTTAACGACGTGTCCAGATGACCCTGCATGTGGGTTTTGATTGCTTCTGCCAGCTGCTCATAGCGGCTGCGCAGAGGTGATCCTGGGCGATAAACCAAAGCAATCGTGCGCTGCGGAACCGGCTTATAGCAAGGCAGATAGCACACGCCATCACGCACTCGCTCATTCGGCACCGCCAGCGAAGGCAGCAAAGTAATGCCGCTTCCTGCCGCGACCATGTTGCGTAGCGTTTCCAGGCTGGTTGCGCGGAAATGGGTATCTTCATCCGCACCGGCTTCAAAGCAGAAGCCCATGGCTTGATCGCGCAAGCAGTGGCCATCTTCCAGCATCAGCAGCTTTTCGCCGGCCAGATCAGACATCGGCACACGATCGCGATCGTGCCATGGATGATCCTTGTAGATCGCCAGCTTCATTGGCTCATCAAACAGCGGCACCTCAATAAAGGCTTCGCTCTCTTTCACCAGCGCCAGAATCGCGCAATCCAGTTTGCCACTGTCGAGTTGTGCCAGCAGTTGCTGCGTTTGCGCTTCGTGCAGGTACATTTCGAGTTTAGGGAAGGTTTGATGCAGCATGGGAATGATCTGCGGCAGCAAATACGGGCCAGTGGTTGGAATCAGACCAATATGCAGCGGTCCGGACATCGCTTCGCCCTGTTGGCTCGCCATCTCCTTCAGCACTTTGACTTCGCGCAGCACAGTTCGCGCCTGATCCACCAGCAACAGTCCAGCCTGGGTAAATAACACCTTACGGCTGGTACGCTCCAGCAGCATCACACCGAGCTCATCTTCAAGCTTTCGAATTTGACCGCTCAAGGTAGGTTGGCTGACATGACACGCATCAGCTGCACGCCGGAAATGGCGATGCTCCGCAAGCGAAACCAGATACTCCAGATCACGAATGTTCATTGATTTCCTCCAAACCACGATAGCCCGTGGCGATAGATAGAATAGCAATGAACGATTAGCCCTATCAAGCGATGAACAGGAATAATACCGGCCATAGCAAGCAATGTTGAAAAAGACGCTGAGATGACGTCGAGCATCACCTGCAATCAGCGGTAAAAATCAAAGTGTTGGCCGGGAGTGCCAGCCCTTGATGATGTGCCTATAACAATATGTATTTCTGAAGCTAGAGGTTGGCGGGCTACCGAAAAGGAGCCCGCTCTTTTTTTAGCCTAAACGCTTTTTCGCTTCAGCGATGGCAAATGCGACTTGCTGAGGCGACACACCGCCCTGTGCATTACGCTTGTCGAGGCAGGATTGCAGCGACAGAATCGGATAAACGTCATCCTCAATCACCGCACTGAACTGCTTCAATTGCGCCAGGCTTAACGCTTCCAGCGCCACGCCCTGCTTGATCGCTTCAACCACGGTTTCACCAACAATGTGGTGCGCTTCACGGAACGGTACACCTTTGGCCACCAGATAATCCGCCAGTTCGGTGGAGTTGGCGTAACCCTGCTCGGCCGCTTCCTGACAACGTGGACGTTTCACCTGAATGCCGTCCAGCACCAGTACTGACATATGCAGACAATCAACCCAGGTATCGAGCGCATCGAACAGGCCTTCTTTGTCTTCCTGCATGTCTTTGTTGTAGGCGAGCGGCAAGCCTTTCAGTGTCATCATCATGCCGGTCAGTGCGCCTTGTACACGGCCACATTTGCCGCGAATCAGCTCCAGTGCATCCGGGTTTTTCTTCTGTGGCATCAATGAAGAACCCGACGTTACTTTGTCAGACAGTTCAAGGAAGCCCGCTTCGCCAGTGTTGAAGAAAATCAGGTCTTCTGCGAAACGTGAAAGGTGAATCATGCCGATTGAGGCATCCGACAGCAGCTCCAGCACGTGGTCACGATCAGACACGGTATCGAGACTGTTGCGAGTAGCAGACGCGAAGCCTAACCAGCCGGCCAGCTGCTGGCGATCGATTTCATATGCGGTGCCGGCCAGTGCGCCACAGCCCAGCGGGCTCACGTCTAAGCGCTTCAGCGTATCCTGCAGACGGCTTTCATCACGCGCCAGCATTTCTACATAGGCGAGGCACCAGTGCGCAAAGGTCACTGGCTGCGCACGCTGCAGGTGCGTATAGCCTGGCATCACCGCGTCCTGATTAGCTTCAGCGGTGGCAACGAGGGCAGATTGCAGTTCGCGCGTGGCGTCCAGCAACACCGCGACCTGCTCTTTGCACCACAGTTTCAGATCGGTAGCGACCTGATCGTTACGGCTACGGCCAGTGTGCAGTTTTTTGCCCAGTGCGCCGACTTTGTCGATCAGCTTGCCTTCTACCCAGCTATGGATATCTTCGGCATCGCTTTGCAGAATCTGCTCTGGATTGGCGTGCACTTCTGCCAGCAGTTCATTCAATGCGGCTTCCAGTTGCTGCTGCTCATCGCTGCTCAGCACATTCACGGTAACCAGCGCTTTAGACCACGCTACCGAACCGGTGATGTCCTGCTCCGCCAGACGATAGTCAAAACGCAGTGAATCGTTGAACTGTTTAAACCGTTGGTCTGCTGCCTGCGAAAAACGTCCGCCCCAAAGTGCCATCTGCTTAACTCCTGAATGCTGTTATAGAAAGGGCGGCCCGAAGCCGCCCTTGCAAAATGTGTTATCTGCCGCGGTATTACTTCTTCTGCTCGTTCAGTGCACGAATGCGTGAAGAGAGAGAGAACAGACGGATGAAGCCGCCCGCGTGGCTGTGGTCGTAAACTTCGTCTTCGCCGAAGGTCGCGAACTCTTCCGAGTACAGGCTGTTCGCCGAGGTTTTCTGAATCGCAGTGGCGTGGCCTTTATACAGCTGCAGTACCACTTCGCCATTCACCTCTTCTGCCAGGGACTCGGCAGCAGCCTGGATAGATTTACGCAGCGGCGCAAACCAGCGACCGTCGTAAACTACATATGACATTTCGTGGCCCAGCTGCTCACGCCATTTGAAGCTGTCACGATCCAGTACCAGCTGCTCAACCGCACGCAGTGCGTTGACCATAATGGTGCCGCCAGGGGTTTCATAGCAGCCGCGAGATTTGATACCGACCAGACGGTTTTCCACGATGTCGATACGACCCACGCCGTGTTTCGCGCCCAGCACGTTCAGTTTCTCCAGGCACTGGAACGGGCTCAGCTTCTCGCCGTTTACCGCAACGACACGACCTTTCTCAACGGTCACAGTGACGTTCTCTGGCTGATCTGGCGCTTCCAGTGGATCAACGGTCCACACCCAGCAATCTTTGTTCGGTGCATTCGCTGGGCTTTCCAGCACGCCACCTTCAGTAGAGATGTGCCACGCGTTCTCATCACGGCTGTAGATTTTTTCCAGTGATGCCGTCGTTGGGATGTTACGCACTTTCAGGTAATCCAGCAGCGCTTCACGTGAACGCAGATCCCACTCACGCCATGGCGCAACCACTTTCAGCTGTGGCGCCAGTGCGGTGTAGGTGGTTTCAAAACGCACCTGATCGTTGCCTTTACCGGTCGCACCGTGGCACAGCGCGTCTGCACCGACTTTCAGCGCCAGCTCAACCTGCGCTTTAGCGATGATTGGACGTGCCATTGAGGTGCCCAGCAGGTAAGTGCCTTCGTACAAAGCACCGGTTTGCAGCACGGGATACACGTATTCGCTGATGAACTCTTCACGCAGGTCAGCAACGTGACACTCAGATGCACCAGACTGCAGCGCCTTCTTCTCAACGCCTTCCAGATCGGCTGGGTCCTGGCCAATGTTGGCCACGAATGCCACCACTTCACAACCGCCGTAATTCTCTTTCAACCATGGAATGATGGCCGAAGTATCCAGACCGCCAGAATAGGCCAGAACGATTTTTTTGATGTTTTGCGTGCTCATGTCTTAAATCCTTGATTATGCGAGAATCCGGGTGCCAATCGACACGCCGTTGAAAAGGGTTGGCAGCTGTTCAGCATGGCGCCAGCTGGCGATATCAACCGGACGACCTAAAGTACGTGCGGCATCGAGTGCCGCGTTCACTTTAACGATCATGCCATCAGTAATAATGCCCTGATCGATCAGCTGCTGTGCTTTATCGGCCGTCATCTCTTCGATACGTTGACCTTTGCCATCGAGAATACCGCTGACATCTGAAAGCAGGACTAAATCAGCACCAATGGTCGCTGCCAGCGCGGTCGCTGCCTGGTCAGCGTTGACGTTCATCAGATCGCCGCCGTCAGTAATACCGATGGAGCTGATCACCGGCATATAGCCCGCGCTCAGTAAGGTATTCACCAGCGCTGGATTACCCGGCGTCGCATTGCCCACATGGCCAAGTTCCTCGTCGAACTGCGCCACGTTTACCAGGCCCGCATCACCGAGGCATAAGCCCACAGCACCAATGCCGTACTTCTTCGCCCAGGCCAGCAAGGTCTTGTTCGCTGTACCCGCCAGGGCACCAGTAATAATGTCAATCTGATCGGCTGGCGTCACGCGCAAACCGTTCTTCTTTTTCACTGGCAGAGCGAGCTTCTTCATCAGCTCGTCCACCAGGCAGCCGCCGCCGTGCACAATGATCAGCGGACGCTGATGGTCATTGCGGTAGGCCAGCAGCGCATCAAACAAGCGGGCCAGCGCTTCTTCGCTATCCAGCAGAACGCCACCCAGCTTAATAATCAATGGATTCATTGCAGTTTCCGTCCGTTAAATCAGAGACAATGTTTCAGGGTAGCCGAAACGAATGTTTAAGCATTGAACCGCCTGCGAAGAGGCACCTTTCAGCAGGTTATCTTCGGCCGCCACCACAATCAGGTGCTCGCCCTGCATGGCAAAGCCAATATCGCAGAACGGCAAGCCGACCACGGCTTTCAATGCCGGGACACCTTTGTCATACACACGCACCAGCGGTTTGTCGTGGTAAGCCTTGTGGAAGGCATCTGCCACGTCTTGCTGCGTCACGCCCGCTTTCAGGCGGCAGGTGGTGGTCGAAAGAATACCGCGCGGGAAGCTACCCAGATGCGGGGTGAAAATCACAGGCGTACCGAGATGCGCCACGATTTCAGGATGATGACGATGATTGAACAAGCCATACGGCTGCAGGCTCACTTCACAGAAGCTGGTGCCGACGTTGGCTTTACGCCCTGCGCCGCTCACACCACTGGTGGCATTGATCACCGGCCATTGTGCATCGTTAAGCAAACCGGCTTCGACCAGCGGCTTCAATGACAATTGTGCAGCCGTTGGATAGCAACCCGGCACAGCAACCAACTGTGCATCTTTGATTTTGTCATGCTGCCATTCGGCCAGGCCGTAAACGGCTTTATCCAGCCAATCCTGATGTTGATGGCTGAAACCATAATATTGAGTATAGAAAGCATCGTCGTTGACACGGAACGCACCGGAAAGGTCAAACACCACACAGCCTGCTTTGAGGAATTCGGGTGCCAGATCGTGGCTGACTTCATGCGCGGTCGCGAGGAACACCACATCGACTTTGTCTGCCCACTCGGAAGCCTCACTCAGCGGCTGCAGCGGCAAATCGACAATGCCTTTCAGCTGCGGATGCAGATCGGAGAGTAATTTTCCGGCGTCCGGGCTTTGCGCTGAAACCGCCAAAGCGGTTATGTTCATATGCGGATGGCGATTCAGGTAAGTGGCAAGCTCTACGCCAGCATAACCACTGGCACCAACGATCAGCGTATTCAACATCAGGCTGTAACCCTTTTTACAGTCACTCATTCCGGGTCGCGGCTTTGCCCCGTTGCCCACGATGCCGTTTGCAGATGATTTTACGCTTCACTTGCAAACGACGTTATTGTATTTTTATTCACTATTAATGCATGAATATTGATACATCCTAACCCAAGGACCGTCAACAGTGAAGACAAAATTACCACCTTTTATCGAACTCTACCGCCAGCTGATTGCCACACCATCGATCAGCGCCACTGACAGCGCGCTGGATCAGAGCAATGAAACTTTAATCAATTTGCTGGCGGGCTGGTTCCGCGATTTAGGCTTCAGTGTTGAAGTCCAGCCAGTCCCGGGTACGCGTCATAAATTCAATATGCTGGCACGCAGCGGTTTGGGTGCTGGCGGCCTGCTGCTGGCAGGCCATACCGATACCGTTCCGTATGATGATGGCCGCTGGACGCGCGATCCTTTCACCCTGACCGAGCACGACAACAAGCTATACGGTTTAGGTACGGCGGATATGAAAGGCTTCTTTGCTTTTATTCTGGATGCGCTGCGTGACGTTGACGTGACCAAACTGAGCAAGCCACTGTACATCCTCGCCACCGCCGATGAAGAGACCACCATGGCCGGTGCGAAGTACTTTTCCGAATCCACCCAGTTGCGTCCAGATTGCGCCATCATTGGTGAGCCGACCTCACTGAAGCCGGTGCGCGCGCACAAAGGTCATCTGTCGAACGTGATTCGTATTCAGGGTCAGTCAGGCCACTCCAGCGATCCTTCACGCGGTGTGAACGCCATTGAGCTGATGCATGAATCCATTACCCAGCTGATGCAACTGCGCAATACCCTGAAAAATCGCTATAACCACGATGGATTTGCGATTCCTTACCCGACCATGAACTTTGGTCACATTCACGGTGGCGATGCCGCGAACCGTATCTGCGCCTGCTGCGAATTGCACATGGATATTCGTCCGCTGCCGGGCTTAACTCTGAGCGATTTGGATGGCTTGCTGAATGAAGCCTTGGCGCCAGTAAGCGAACGCTGGCCGGGGCGTTTAACGGTAGGTGAACTGCACCCGCCGATTCCTGGCTACGAATGTCCGGCCGATCATGAGCTGGTGAAAGTGGTAGAGAAACTGCTGGGCGTGCCGACTGAAGTGGTGAACTATTGCACCGAAGCGCCTTTTATCCAGCAATTGTGTCCAACGCTGGTTTTAGGTCCAGGATCGATCAATCAGGCGCACCAGCCAGATGAATTTATCGATACCGCATTTATTAAGCCAACTCATGCGCTTATCACGCAGGTTGTTCAGCATTTTTGTCACTGATTAACAATAAATGGGGCAATTCACTGTTAAAACAGTAAATTGCCCGGTCATTGTTCGGGATTTGATAATAAGAATAACTTATCTCGCTTCCCCCCAAGTTAATTCTATGAATTTCCGGTAGTTAGCAGCGAATTATCGTCAATTTAAGTCAATTGACGAACAGGAAGAACCGTGGCTAGATAAAAGACGATGTTATGCCCGTTGGGTGTAAGGGTACTTTCAAGACGATAAGGGTGTCAGGGTCAAATGAACGAACAATATTCCGCAATGCGAAGTAATGTCAGTATGCTCGGCAAACTGCTCGGGGATACGATAAAGGATGCACTGGGAGAGAACATCCTCGATCGGGTGGAAACCATCCGCAAACTCTCTAAGTCCTCCCGCGCAGGCAATGACACCGATCGTAAGGAACTGCTGAACACGCTGCAAAACCTGTCTAATGACGAGTTACTACCTGTTGCACGCGCGTTTAGCCAGTTCCTCAACCTGACCAACGTGGCAGAGCAGTATCAGACCATCTCCCGCAGCGGCGATGGCGCGAATAATCCGGAAATCCTGAAGAAGACCTTTGAGCGTCTGAAGCAGCAAAACGACATCAGCGAAAGTTCGATTCGCCAGGCGATCGAAGAACTGTCGCTGGAGCTGGTGCTGACCGCTCACCCAACGGAGATCACCCGACGTACGCTGATCCACATGCTGGGCGAAGTGAATAGCTGCCTGCAGCAACTCGACCACAGCGATCTCTCCGATTACGAGCGCACGCAAGTCATGCGTCGCCTGCGTCAGTTGGTCGCACAAGCCTGGCATACCGATGAAATCCGTAAGTATCGTCCAACACCGATTGATGAAGCCAAATGGGGCTTTGCCGTGGTCGAAAATAGCCTGTGGCAAGGCGTACCGGCATTCCTGCGCGAGCTGAACGAGCAGGTTGAAGAGACCTTTGGTATTAAGTTGCCCGTCGATTTCGTGCCGATTAAATTCACCTCGTGGATGGGCGGCGATCGCGACGGTAACCCGAACGTCACCGCACCTATCACACGCCATGCGATGCAGTTGAGCCGCTGGAAAGCCGCCGATCTGTTCCTGCGCGACGTGGGCGTGCTGATTTCTGAACTGTCGATGTCCGAATGCAGCGATGAAGTACGCGAGTTGTGCGGCGATCCAGAAGCGCTGGAACCGTACCGCATGATTCTGAAGCGCATCCGTGGCCAGCTGATGACCACGCAAGCTTATTTAGGCCGTCGTTTGAAAGGCGAGCGCCTGCCGCGCCCTGCCGATCTACTGGTCTCGAACGATCAACTGTGGCAACCGCTGTTCGCCATCTATCAATCTCTGCAACAGTGCGGCATGGGCATCATCGCCAACGGTCAGTTGCTGGATACGCTGCGTCGCGTGAAGTGTTTCGGCGTGCCGTTGGTGCGCATCGATATCCGTCAGGAGAGCACCCGTCACACCGAAGCGATTGCCGAAGTGACGCGCTATCTGGGACTGGGTGACTACGAAAGCTGGTCAGAAGCCGACAAACAGGCGTTCCTGATCCGCGAACTGAATTCCAAACGTCCGCTGCTGCCGCATCAATGGGAGCCGGGCGACAACACCCGTGAAGTGCTGGACACCTGTAAAGTGGTGGCTGAAGCGCCGCAGGGTTCCATCGCCTCCTACGTGATTTCAATGGCGAAAACGCCATCGGACGTGCTGGCGGTGCACTTGCTGTTAAAAGAAGCCGGTATTCCTTACGCGATGCCGGTAGCGCCACTGTTCGAAACTCTCGACGATTTGAACAACGCCAATGACGTGATGACACAGTTGCTGAATATCGATTGGTATCGCGGTTTCATCAACGGCAAACAGATGGTGATGATTGGTTATTCCGATTCGGCGAAAGATGCAGGCGTGATGGCCGCCAGCTGGGCGCAGTACGAAGCACAGGATGCGTTGATCAAGACCTGTGAGAAAGCCGGCATCACGCTGACGCTGTTCCACGGACGCGGCGGTTCCATCGGCCGTGGCGGCGCACCGGCACACGCAGCACTGCTGTCGCAACCGCCGGGCAGCCTGAAAGGCGGCCTGCGCGTGACCGAACAAGGCGAGATGATTCGCTTCAAATACGGTTTGCCAGAAGTCACCATCGCCAGCCTGTCGCTGTATACCGGTGCGATTCTGGAAGCCAACCTGATGCCACCGCCCGAGCCTAAGCGCGAGTGGAAAGAGATCATGAACGGTTTGTCAGCCCATTCCTGCGCCATGTATCGCGGCTATGTGCGTGAAAACCCGGACTTCGTACCGTATTTCCGTTCGGCCACGCCAGAGCAAGAGCTGGGTAAACTGCCACTCGGTTCACGTCCGGCGAAGCGTCGTCCTACCGGCGGCGTGGAATCACTGCGTGCGATTCCGTGGATCTTCGCCTGGACGCAGAACCGCTTGATGCTGCCAGCCTGGCTCGGTGCCGGTGCGGCGCTGCAGAAGGCGATGGACGAAGGGCATCAGGACCAGCTGGAAGCGATGTGTAGCCAATGGCCGTTCTTCGCCACCCGTCTGGGCATGCTGGAGATGGTGTTCTCAAAAGCTGACCTGTGGCTGGCGGAGTATTACGATCAGCGTCTGGTTGATAAATCACTGTGGCCGCTGGGTCTGCAATTGCGCGATCAGCTGGCTGCGGATATCAAAGCCGTGTTGACCATCGCCAACGATGCGCATTTGATGGCTGACCAGCCATGGATCGCCGAGTCTATCGCGCTGCGTAACGTTTACACCGATCCGCTCAACGTGTTGCAGGCTGAACTGCTGCATCGTGCACGTGCGCAGGAAGAGCGTGGTGACGAGCCGGATGCGCGTGTTGAACAAGCGTTGATGGTGACGATTGCGGGTGTAGCAGCGGGTATGCGTAATACGGGCTAGTGGCGTAAAACGCTAATCACGAAGGGGCCAATGTGCCCCTTTTTTAATGGGTGTTGCGCGTCGCGGGAAGAGGCGGCAATTACGTAAAGCCGCTATCTCGTCCCTGATCGCTCGGCGTGCGCCATCCCTGGCGCCCAACGCTTTACTCCATTTGCCGCCTCTTCCCGCTGGGTAACATGGTGCCAATGAAAAGAGGGCACATTGGCCCCCTCATAATTCTATTTAATAAAATCAGTTCGTTAAGGTCGGACGCACACCCAGCGTGTGACAGATGGCGTAACTCAATTCTGCGCGGTTCAGCGTGTAGAAGTGGAAATCCTTCACCCCTTCGCGTGACAGGATTTTCACCATGTCCATGGCGATATTGGCGCCGACCATTTTGCGGGTTTCTGGATCGTCATCCAGTCCGGCAAACATCGCATTCATCCAGCCCGGCACGCGCACGTTAGTCATGGTGGCAAAGCGCTGCAGCTGTTTGAAGTTAGATACCGGCAAAATGCCCGGCACGATTTCGACATCAATGCCTGCCGCAACACAGCGATCGCGGAAGCGCAGGTAACTCTCAACATCAAAGAAGAACTGCGTGATGGCGCGGTTGGCACCAGCATCAACCTTACGCTTCAGGTTGATCAAATCCGCTTGCGCACTTTTCGCTTCAGGATGCACTTCCGGATAAGCGGCTACGGAGATATCAAAATCGCCCACTTCTTTAAGCAATTCAACCAAATCAGCGCCGTACATCTCAGGCTTGCCGCTACCCGGAGGCAAATCGCCGCGCAGGGCCACGATGTGACGGATACCGTTATCCCAGTAATCGCGCGCGATGGTGCGTAACTCATCACGCGTGGCATCAATGCAGGTCAGATGAGGAGCCGCTTCCAGGCCGGTGCGCTCTTTAATGCCTTTGATGATGCTGTGCGTACGGTCGCGTTCGCCAGAGTTCGCACCGTAGGTGACAGAGAGGAATTTCGGTTTCAGGATGCTCAGTCGATCAATCGAACTCCACAAGGTTTCTTCCATTTCACTGGTGCGAGGCGGGAAAAATTCAAAAGAGACATTAATTTGCCCGTTCAGCTCAGCCAGGCTTTGGTTCAACGCTTCGCGCTGATTGGCGTGAAAGAAACTCATCCAGATTACCTCGTCGTCACATATCGGTTAACTTGCGGCCTGCGAACATCTATACGTTTAGACGTCCAGATGCACAAAATGAACCATTAGCGCGTTAGCGTCAACTTAAAATTAATGTACAGGCGTGACAAATATTCAATCAAGTTGAAAGAGTTTCATGTTAGCGCAGAGGGTGAAAAGCGCAGACGGCGGGCACCGTCTGCGTTGCAAGGCAGACTACAGCAGTTGTGCGAGACGATTGATATCCGATTGTAACGCACCGGCTGTCACATCACGGCCGGCGCCCGGCCCGCGGATCACCAGCGGATTATCACGATACCAGCGGCTTTCGATAGCAAACACGTTATCGCACGGCAGCAGTGAAGCCAGCGGGTGTTCCGGACGCACCGCTTCCACCCCCACACGGGCCTTTCCGTTGGCATCGAAACGTGCCACATAGCGCAGCACCAGGCCCATCTCCTGCGCCGCTTCAAAGCGTTGCAGCATTTGGTCATTCAACTCGTCGGCATTCTCGAAGAAGTGGTCAATCGATTCTTCTTCGCAATCCGACGGCACCAGCGATTCAACACGCACCTGATCCGGCTCGATGTCATAACCGGCTTCACGCGCCAGGATGACCAGCTTGCGCATCACATCCTGCCCCGACAGATCTACGCGCGGATCGGGTTCGGTGAGACCTTGCTGCCAGGCCTGATCCACCAGCTCACTGAACGGCACGGTGCCATCAAATTGCAGGAACAGCCAGGACAGCGTGCCGGAGAAAATACCACTGATGGCCAGAATGCTGTCGCCGCTTTCGCGCAGATCGCGCACCGTATGGTTCACCGGTAATCCTGCGCCTACCGTGGCGTTATATAGCCAGTGACGGCCGGTTTTGGCGAACGCATCACGAATCTGCCGCCAACTCTGGCTGCTGGATGCGCCTGCGACTTTGTTCGCGCTAATGACATGGAAACCGTGGCTGGCAAAATCAAGATATTGCTGTGCCAGCGGTGCGCTGGCGGTGACGTCCAGCACCACTAAATCATCGAACGGATGGGCGCGCATCCACAGGAACAGCGACTCTTCATCGCGTTCTTCGGCTTCGTCATCAAAAAAGGCGAGCGCACGGCTGGCTTCCAGACCTTCGTAGCTCAGCAAACTACGACTGCTATCCGCCACGCCTGCCAACACATACTCAAAGCCGGTACGCGCCGATAAGCCTTCCTGCTCGCGGGCAAACAACTCCAGCCAGCGTGAGCCGATATTGCCTTTACCAAACAGCATCAGACCGATGCGCTTTTCGGCGCGGAACAATGACTGGTGCAGCCCCTGAATCAGGTGCTGCGTCGGTCCTACGCGCAGTACGGCAACAATACTGATGTGATCTTCTGACTGCCAGACAAACTCAACCGGCTGGTCTTTGATCTGTTGCCAGAAACGATGGCTATGGAGCGGGTTACGCGTCACGCCTGCGCCGACCAACGCCACCAACGCTAAGCCATCGCGCAGTTGCAGATGACCCGGCAGCGCAGCGTCCTGCAACAAATTGAATGCGCTGTTCACCACTTCGGAGGTGTAGCAGAGTTGCAGCAAACGGCGATCGGGATGGACACCCATCGCCAGCGGACGCAGTTGCGCACGCTTCAGCAGCAGATCGATCTCTTTCTGCTGCGTTTTGAAATCGTGGTTTTCTGGGATGTGGATCTCTACCAGGCACACATCGTCGTGGCTGGTGACAATACGCGCGCCGGTACCGGAAGCCAGTACGCGCTCAATGCGCGTTGAGCCCTGCTCAGGTTGATAGCTGCAACGCAACTGCAGATCGATATCGCTATTCGACACGGGCTGCAGCGTACGTGTATGCAATACCGGTGCGGCCAGACGCGCCAGCTCGCTGGCCTCATCTAAGCGCAGTAAAGGCAGCAAGCAGGCGTCGGACACTTTACGCGGATCGGCGCTATAGACACCGGCCACATCGCTCCAGATGGTGACACGGTTTACGCCTGCCAGCGCACCGATCTGCGTGGCTGAGTAGTCCGAACCATTGCGACCCAGTAACACCGTTTCACCGGCATCGCTACGGCTGATAAAGCCGGTTACTACCAAACGTTTATGAGGATGCTGAGCCAGCAGCGCCTGTAGCAATGGCCAGGACTTGCCTTCATCGACCTGTGGCTGCGCAGCACGTTCGGCACGCAGAAAGTCACGCGCGTCCAGCCATGCAGACTCGATATCACGCTGGCTCAGCACTGCCGCCATCAAGCGTGCCGACCAGATTTCACCGTGCCCCACCACTTCGGCATACACCGCATCGGTGATAGCGCCGTCAAGCAGTGCCGCCAGACGTTCTAAATCGCGAATAAAGGCAGCGGTCAGCGTTTCAGCAAATTCAACAGGCAACAGCGCAGCGATCAGTTCGCTGTGAAAACGGCGTAAAGCTTGTTGCACCTGATGGGCAGATAAGCGATCGCTCTGGCTCAGTTTAAGCCAGCTAATCAGCTGGTTGGTGGTGCTGCCTGCGGCAGAGACCACCATTAAATCGCCCGGCTGGCTGTAATCCGCCATGATGCTGGCGACACGTTGATAACAACGTGCATCCGCCAGGCTACTGCCACCAAATTTGTGCAACTGCTTGTTCGGCGTTCCCGCGCCTGCTGAACTTGTCATGCTTACTCCTCGGCTGCGATCCGGAATGCATTATCCAGATCGGCGATTAAATCTTCGTGATCTTCAATTCCGACAGAAATACGCAGCAGCGTTTCTGAAATACCCGCTGCCGCGCGCGCTTCCGCAGACATGCCGGCATGCGTCATGGTCGCGGTGTGCGAAATCAGGCTCTCCACGCCACCCAGGGATTCCGCCAGCGTGAACAACTGCAGCGCTTTCAGGAAGCGGCGCAGACGCGCTTCATCAGCGTCAAGTTCAAAGCTGAGCATCGCACCAAAGCCACGTTGTTGACGCACCGCGTACTCATGTCCGGCATTTTCCGGCAGAGACGGATGATACAGTTTTTTCACCAGCGGTTGTTGCTTCAGGTAATCAACAATCGCCAGCGCATTACGCTGCGCTGCCGCCATACGCGGCGCCAGCGTGCGCAGACCGCGCAACAGCAGGTAGCTATCAAACGCTGCGCCGGTTACACCAATATTATTCGCCCACCAGGCAAGATCCGTGGCCATCGCCGGATCTTTAGAAATCACCGCTCCGGCCACCACATCCGAGTGACCATTCAGGTATTTGGTGCAAGAGTGGATAACCAGATCGGCTCCCAGCGCCAGCGGATTTTGCAATGCCGGACTCAGGAAGGTGTTATCCACTACACTGATCGCACCCGCTGCACGCGCCGCCTGGCAAATGCCGGCGATATCTACCACGCGCAGCAGCGGATTGCTTGGGCTCTCCACCAACACGAGTTTGGGTTTCTCGGCCAGCGCGGCTGCCAGCGCGGCTTTGTCACCCTGATCGACAAATTTCACGCGATAAGCACCGCGTTTGCTCAGGCTGTCGAACAGGCGATAGCTGCCGCCGTAGCAGTCATGTGGGGCAACCAGCAGATCGCCCGGCTTCAGGAACACGGTGGTCACCAGATGAATCGCTGACATCCCGGTATTGGTTAATACCGCGCCCGCACCGCCTTCCAGTTCTGCCAGCGCGCGTTGTACCACATCACGCGTGGGGTTACCGCGACGTGAGTAGTCATGTGCACGCGGTTCATTAAAGTCGAGGAAGTTGTAGGTGCTGGAGAGGTGAATCGGTGGGACAACGCAGCCATATTGCTCGTCATCATTCAAACCGCTGCGTACTGCGATGGTTGCCTGTTTACGCGTCATGGTGCTTACTGTTCCTGAAGTGTAATAAGAAGTGGCAACAGGATAACATTCAGCGCATAGACGTCAATACATCTGGACATCTAAATGTCTTTGCGTATAGATTGAGCAAATCATCAATACCCGCTAAAATTACGCGTCATCGCCTGGTGTTCAGCGCGCTTTCCTGTGAAAAGCGATGCGTAAGCATAAAACCGGCAGTTTAAGCGGTCAGGCATCGAAAAATCGGGCATAATCAACGGATTTCCCCATATTCAACTTTTATTGATTAAGGTAACCCATGGCTGAATGGAACGGCGAATATATCAGCCCTTACGCTGAACACGGCAAGAAGAGCGAGCAGGTTAAGAAGATTACAGTTTCTATCCCGCTGAAAGTGCTGAAAATTTTAACGGATGAACGCACGCGCCGTCAGGTGAATAACCTGCGTCATGCCACAAATAGCGAATTGCTGTGCGAAGCCTTTTTGCATGCTTTCACCGGGCAGCCGCTGCCAAATGATGTCGATTTGCGCAAAGAACGTAGCGATGAGATTCCGGAAGAAGCTAAGCAGATTATGCGTGAGATGGGCATCGATCCCGACACCTGGGAATACTGAGTCCAGAAACAAAAAAACCCAGCCAAGGCTGGGTTTTTTCTTGCTGCCGAATCCGAAGATTCGATGGCAAATAATCTTATTTCTTGCTGCCTGGGATGCTGAAACGCTTGTTGAAGCGATCAACACGACCACCAGAATCAACAACACGCTGCTTACCAGTGTAGAACGGGTGGCATTTGCCGCACACGTCCAGGTTCAGGGTACCAGTCATGGTTGAACGGGTGTTGATCACGTTGCCGCAAGAGCAGGTGATGGTCACAGCTTCGTATTTCGGGTGAATACCTTGTTTCATGGGAGAACCTCATAAAAGGCCGTGTCGCTCTCCGTGCCAGGCGAACCTGCACAGCACCACACGCGGTTAATAATTAAGTGTATCTTTGACAAGTCATCTCATCAAAGGCGGCATAGTATACAGAAATTGACCGCACCAGGCAAATATCAGCTGTTTATTCTCTGAGCCACTGGGAGGCAGTGAACGTCCTCATCCCAGTCCATCTGATAGAAAGAGCGTGCGCAGCCAATGTGTCTATGCGCTGTGGCTGTGGCTGTGGCTGTGGCTGTGGCTGTGGCGTGAAGTATGACGAGGGTTGCATCAGCGTGTACACTACTTCTCCTTATTACAGTACCGGATAGAGATCGACATGCCCGTTGTTCAGGTTGCCCTGCCCGTTCCGCTGCCTCGCCTGTTTGACTACCTGCTGCCCGCCGATGCGCCGCAGCCGGTAGTGGGCGCGCGCGTCAGCGTGCCGTTTGGCAATCGCAAAATGATCGGCATTGTGGTGGCGATAGAAGAAAGCAGCGACCTGCCTCTGATTCAGCTTAAACCGCTGGAGAGCGTGCTGGACGATCAAAGCCTATTCTCTCCAGCGCTGTGGCGCATCCTTAACTGGGCCGCCAGCTATTACCATTCGCCGCTCGGCGAGGTGCTCAACCATGCTCTACCTGTGCTGCTGCGTCAGGGCAAACCGGCGCAGGAAACGCCGTTGTGGCAGTGGGTGGTCAACGACGCCGGACGCGAAGTGGCCATGGAAAGCCTGAAGCGTGCACCCAAGCAGCAGCAAGCTTTAGCGGCACTGCGCCAGCAACCTCTCTATCGCCATCAGGTCAGTGAACAGGATCTGACTGACGCCGCGCTGCAATCATTGCGTGCCAAAGGTCTGTGCGATCTGCGTGAACACGCACCGCAGATGCACGACTGGCGCACCACCTTTGCGGTGAAGGGCGATCGCCTGCGTCTCAATACCGATCAGGCGATGGCCGTCGGCGCGATGCGCAGCGAAGATGATCATTATGCAGCGTGGTTGCTGGCAGGCATTACCGGTTCGGGCAAAACCGAAGTCTATCTCAGCGTGCTAGAGAATGTGCTGGCGCGCGGCAAACAGGCGCTGGTACTGGTGCCGGAAATCGGCCTGACACCGCAAACTATTGCACGCTTCCGTGAACGCTTCGATGCGCCGATCGATGTGCTGCACTCGGCACTCAATGACAGTGAGCGTCTTGCGGTATGGCTGCGTGCGCGCAGTGGCGAAACCGCGATTATCATCGGTACGCGTTCCGCGCTGTTCACACCGCTGGCGCGTCCGGGGGTAATCATTATTGATGAAGAACACGACAGTTCGTACAAGCAGCAGGAAGGCTGGCGCTATCAGGCGCGCGACCTGGCGGTGTTTCGCGCTCACGAAGAAGATATCCCGATTGTGATGGGTTCTGCCACACCGGCGCTGGAAACGCTGCACAATGTGCGCGTCGGCAAGTATCGACAGCTCAATCTTACCAAACGCGCGGGCAACGCCAAACCGGCACTGCAACAGCTAATCGACCTTAAAGGCCAGCAGCTTAAGGGTGGGCTCGCGCCCGCATTGCTGGGCAAAATGCGCCAGCACCTGCAGGCCGATAATCAGGTATTGCTGTTCCTCAACCGCCGCGGATTCTCGCCTGCATTGATGTGCCACGACTGCGGGTGGCTGGCAGAGTGTCAACGCTGCGACAGCTATTACACGCTGCATCAGCATCATCGTCAGCTGCGCTGCCACCACTGCGACAGCCAGCGCCCGCTGCCCAATCAATGTCCGGGTTGCGGTTCCACACACCTGATGCCGGTCGGCGTCGGTACAGAGCAGCTTGAGCAGCAGCTCAGCACACTCTTTCCCGGCGTACCGGTGTCGCGCATTGATCGCGATACCACCAGCCGCAAAGGTGCACTGGAGCAGCATCTGGCGGATGTGCATCGCGGCGGTGCCCGCATTTTGGTTGGCACACAGATGCTGGCAAAAGGGCACCATTTCCCCGACGTGACGCTGGTTTCCCTGCTGGATGTCGATGGCGCCTTATTCTCCGCCGATTTCCGCGCCGCCGAACGCTTTGCTCAACTCTATACCCAAGTGGCCGGGCGCGCCGGGCGCGCCGGTAAACAGGGTGAAGTACTGCTGCAGACGCACCATCCCGAGCATCCGCTGTTGCAAACGTTGCTGCATCGTGGCTATTTCGCCTTTGCCGAGGAAACCTTGCTGGAGCGCCAATCGGTGCAGCTGCCGCCGTGGACCAGCCACGCGCTGTTCCGCGCGGAAGACATGGACAATGCGCAGGCCGCTGAATTCCTCACACAGCTGCGCAATTTACTCGAAGCCAGCCCGCTGAAAGATGAGGCTATGTGGCTGATGGGTCCGGTTCCGGCATTGGCACCAAAGCGCAGTGGGCGCTGGCGCTGGCAACTGTTGCTACAGCATCCTTCGCGTAAACGCCTGCAACAGCTGCTAAGCAGTTCGCTACCGCTGATCTCCACCCTGCCCGCCGCGCGCAAAACCAAATGGACACTGGATATCGACCCCACCGAGATTTAGGCCGCATCACATCTGCGAGCCAGATCGAAAAAAGTCGCACAAGTCACAATTTTTATGCAAATTAAGTAACAACCTCACCCGACGTTGGGTTATCAATAGTGCCCATCCCGGCTGAAGCCCGGCAATGTCTGAAAATCAATGCGCTGTACCGCGTCAGGAGTTATACGTTGGACCAGAAGCAACCTTCATCTGCTGCCACCATGAAAGATGTGGCCGAGAAAGCCGGCGTCTCTACCGCCACGGTTTCTCGCGCGCTGATGAACCCGGAAAAAGTCTCGGCTGCCACCCGGCAGAAAGTAGAACAAGCGGTGATTGATGTCGGCTATGCGCCACACGGGCTGGCGCGCAATGCCAAACGCGGCGAAACGCAAACCATATTGGTAATAGTGCCGGACATCTGCGATCCGTTCTTTAGTGAAATCATCCGTGGCGTCGAAGTCACCGCGGCGCAGGAAGGCTATCTGGTGTTGATTGGCGACTGCGCACATCAGGATCAGCAGGAAAAAACCTTCCTCAACCTGATGTTGACGCGCCAAATCGACGGCATGGTGCTGCTGGGTTCACAACTGCCGTTCGATGCAGGAATTGAAGATCAGCGTAACCTGCCGCCGATGGTGATGGGCAACGAATTCGCCCCGGAAATGGCTCTGCCTACCGTGCATATTGATAACCTGACGGCGGCATTTGAAGCTGTCAATCATCTGCTGCAACTCGGTCATCGCCAGATTGCCTGCATTACCGGGCCGGAACATATCCCGCTCAGCCAGTATCGTTTACAAGGCTACATTCAGGCTCTGCGCCGCAGCAGTATCGCCATTGATCCCACGATGATTGTGCACGGTGATTTCACCTTCGAAGCTGGTGCCAGTGCGCTGAAACAGTTGATGAGCTTACCGCAGCCGCCGAAAGCCATTTTCTGCCACAGCGACTTGATGGCATTAGGTGCAATGAATCAGGCACGAAAGCTGGGCATGCGCATTCCGCAGGATCTTTCCGTGGTGGGATTTGACGATATCGAACTGGCGCAGTATTACGATCCCCCACTCACCACCGTGGCACAGCCGCGATTTGCCATTGGTCGTGAGGCGATGCTGCTGTTGCTGGATGAACTGCAGGGCAAACGCGTCAACAACGGCTCACGTTTACTCGACGCGGAATTACGCGTGCGCGGAAGCACCGCACCCGCCACAAAAACGGGAAAAATGGTCTAGGCTTCACTGCATTTTCAGCGGATTCTGAAGGCAGACTTTGCTGGTCAAAGTTCCAGCCCTTGAGTAACATGACGCATTCGTTGCCGGGCAATTAACAGAACTTTTACACCCGTCTTAATTTAGGGTTTCGCCCATTGGCATTTTTTTGAAGGGTATCAGAACGAAAGTGGCACAGAGAGATTATGTAGGCCGCGGGCGTTCAACAGGGACGCGTCGCAAAAAACCCGCTGCAGGCCGCAGTAAGAAAAGCAAAGGCGGCTCCGGCACGTCAAAGTTGATGATCGTACTGGCCGTGGCCGTGCTGGTCACCTTTGCCGGTGGTTTATGGTTCATCTCTCATCATAAAAAAGAAGAGACTGAGGTCATTCCGAATCATAAAGCCAACGGCAACGGCCTTCCGCCTAAGCCGGAAGAGCGCTGGAAATACATCAAAGAGCTGGAAAATCGCCAAATCACCGTGCCGACGCCGACTGAACCGTCTGCTGGTGGTGGTGTGCAATCACAAACACAGCTGACGGATGAGCAGCGCCAATTGCTGGAACAGATGCAGGCTGATATGCGCCAGCAACCGACGCAGCTCAACGAAGTGCCGTGGAACGAACAAACTCCGGCACAGCGTCAGCAAACTCTGCAACGCCAGCAGCAGGTTCAGCAACAACAGCAACAGATGCAGCGCCAGCAGCAACAGTTACAGCAGCAACAACGTCAACAACAGTTGCAGCAACAGCAGGCGACGCGTCAACAACAACAGCCAGCGCCGATAACGCGTGAACCAGTGCAACAGCCGAAACCCCAGGAAACGGCAAAAGCGAAACCGGAAGAGAAAGCCGCTTCGCAGCGCTGGATGGTGCAGTGTGGATCGTTCAAAGGCACTGACCAGGCAGAGTCTGTGCGCGCAGGTCTGGCTTTTGAAGGTTTCGAGAGTCGTATCACCACCAGCGGGGGCTGGAATCGTGTGGTAATCGGGCCGTTTAAAGATCGCAGCAGCGCTGACAGCACGGTCAAACGCTTACACAGCTCCGGACACGGAAGCTGCATTCCTCTCGCTTTACCTTAAGTCATTCGCCTCGCGGCAAGTGCGTGAATCCCCTGAGCTTGCATCAGTAAGTTACAGGGGTGAACGCACCTCGCCAACGTACCGGCCATTTCAAGTAAGACAAATCTCGGGGTTGAAACCCTTCAAACCTACCCCATATCTGGTTGCATGATACTCCGCGCTCTGTGCGCGAAGTTCCTTATCCACTGCAACAAGGGGTCTGCCCGTGACAACAATAGTAAGTGTACGACGCAACGGCCGAGTCGTGATTGGCGGTGATGGCCAGGCTACGCTCGGCAATACCGTGATGAAAGGTAACGTGAAGAAAGTGCGTCGTCTCTACAATGATAAAGTGATCGCTGGTTTTGCTGGCGGCACCGCAGATGCCTTCACCCTGTTTGAACTGTTCGAGCGCAAGCTGGAAATGCATCAAGGCCACCTGGTGAAAGCCGCGGTCGAACTGGCAAAAGACTGGCGTACCGATCGCATGCTGCGCCGTCTTGAAGCGCTGCTGGCGGTAGCTGATGAGAACTCCTCACTGATCATCAGCGGTAATGGTGACGTCATTCAGCCGGAAAATGATCTGATTGCTATCGGTTCTGGTGGGCCTTACGCCCAGGCAGCGGCTCGTGCCCTGCTGGAGAATACCGACATTGGTGCGCACGATATCGTTGAGAAGGCGCTGAACATCGCTGGCGATATCTGCATTTACACCAACCACAACATCAACTTTGAAGAATTACCGTCTAAGGCTAAGGACTAAACATCATGTCTGAGATGACTCCCCGCGAGATTGTCAGCGAGCTTAACCGCTTTATTATCGGCCAGGACGGCGCAAAGAAGGCCGTGGCGATTGCGCTGCGTAACCGTTGGCGCCGCATGCAGCTCGACGAAGAGCTGCGTCATGAAGTGACGCCAAAAAACATCCTGATGATTGGCCCGACCGGTGTCGGTAAAACCGAAATCGCGCGTCGTCTGGCAAAACTCGCCAACGCGCCTTTCATCAAAGTCGAAGCCACGAAATTCACCGAAGTGGGTTACGTGGGGAAAGAAGTCGACTCAATTATTCGCGATCTGACCGACTCTGCCATCAAAATGGTGCGCAGTCAGGCCATCGAGAAAAACAAATACCGCGCCGAAGAGATGGCGGAAGAGCGCATTCTTGATGTGCTGATCCCACCAGCGAAAAATAACTGGGGCCAGGCTGAGCACACTGCCGAACCTTCTGCGGCCCGTCAGTCTTTCCGCAAGAAACTGCGTGAAGGCCAGCTGGATGATAAAGAGATTGAGATCGATCTGGCCGCATCCGCAGCCGGTGTTGAAATCATGGCGCCTCCAGGCATGGAAGAGATGACCAGCCAGCTGCAGTCGATGTTCCAGAACCTCGGCGGACAGAAGCAGAAAGCGCGCAAGCTGAAGATCAAAGAAGCCATGAAGCTGCTGATTGAAGAAGAAGCGGCAAAACTGGTGAATCCGGAAGAGCTGAAGCAAGACGCCATCGAAGCCGTTGAGCAGCACGGTATCGTGTTCATTGATGAAATCGATAAGATCTGTAAGCGCGGCGGCCAGAATGCGGGCGGCCCGGATGTATCACGCGAAGGTGTACAGCGCGACTTGCTGCCACTGGTGGAAGGCTGCACCGTGTCCACCAAGCACGGCATGGTGAAAACCGACCACATTCTGTTTATCGCTTCAGGCGCGTTCCAGGTCGCCAGCCCATCAGATCTGATTCCAGAACTGCAGGGTCGCTTGCCGATTCGTGTAGAGCTGCAGGCGCTGACCGTGAATGATTTCGAACGTATTCTGACGGAGCCAAACGCTTCTGTGACCGTACAGTACAAAGCACTGATGGGCACTGAAGGCGTGAACGTTGATTTCACCGAAGACGGCATCCGTCGCATCGCCGAAGCCGCATGGCAGGTGAACGAAACGACTGAAAACATCGGTGCGCGTCGTCTGCACACGGTGCTGGAGCGTCTGATGGAAGACATCTCCTATGACGCCAGCGATCGCAACGGCGAATCCATCACCATCGATGCTGATTACGTAGGCAAGCATCTGGACGAATTGGTGGCCGACGAAGATCTCAGCCGCTTTATTCTGTAAAGGTTCCATCGTTATCCGCTGCCCGGCCACTGTGCCGGGCATTTTTTTACGCAGGATATTGATGCAGCGCTTTTTTTAGCGGGTGATGATTTTGCCAACAATCGTCAGATAGCGATATACTTACCGCTCCTGTGGCAAACAGACGATACCCTCATGAAATACGATACTTCCGAACTCTGTGACATCTACCATGAAGAAGTGAACGTGGTTGAACCGCTCTTTTCCAATTTTGGCGGACGCACCTCATTCGGTGGGCAAATCACCACAGTGAAATGTTTCGAAGACAACGGCCTGCTTTACGATCTGCTGGAAGAGAATGGCCGGGGTCGCGTGTTAGTGATTGATGGCGGCGGCTCGGTACGTCGTGCTCTGGTTGATGCGCAACTGGCGCGTCTGGCAGCGCAAAACGAGTGGGAAGGCCTGGTGATCTACGGCTCAGTGCGTCAGGTGGACGATCTGGAAGAGCTGGAAATTGGTATTCAGGCGATTGCCGCGATTCCGGTCGGTGCGGCGGGAGAAGGGATTGGCGAAAGTGACGTGCGCGTTAACTTTGGCGGCGTAACCTTCTTCTCTGGAGACCATCTTTATGCCGATAACACCGGCATCATTCTGTCGGAAGACGCCCTCGATATCGAGTAAGCCTCAACAAAAACGGGTGCCGCAGCACCCGTCATGGGTTTAAGCATAGACGCTTAAACCTCTTCCATTTTTCCCAACAGTGCACGCAGACGCTCCTGCCACACGTGCTGTTCTTCTTTCAGATGCTGGTTTTCACGCACCAGTGCATCCTGGTTGCCGGAAGCCTGGCTAGCTTCGTTGCGCAGCGTATTATTCTGATCTTTCAGTTCTTCGATTTCCATCTGTAGCAGGGTGATGGTATCAATCGCCTGCTGTACTTTGGCTTCCAGTTTCTCGAACACTTCAAATGACATCTTTATGACCTCTCCTAAATCTCTTGCAAGGCGTTGATGGTGCTGGGACTGCCTTGTTATGGTGCGTCCAGCCACGATGTCCCGATTGTATGTAGCCACACCCCGCAAGTCCAGCGACACAAGGCCTGCACGGGCAGTCTGTAACACTTTTCAGTTAATGCTTAAAAAAATGCTCACGATCGCGCATTTTTGCGCGCGGTCACGATATTGGACTTAAGTAAAGCAGGGTTAATGGCCCTTAAAGAAAGGTAAAAGACGCGAAAACGCGCATTTTTATGACGGAGTACACATATTTCGATTTCGCTATTTCTCGTTTATGCTCGTTAACGATAAATTCACATCAGCCCTACATAAGAGCTGGGTGACTCATGGATTGAGAACAAAAACTGATAAAATTTAACCTCGCTTCAGGAATGCCATTATGAGTCAGACAACGAACACACTAAAAGGTCAATGCATCGCCGAGTTTCTCGGTACCGGTTTGATCATCTTTTTTGGTGCAGGCTGTGTTGCTGCATTAAAACTGGCTGGTGCCGCATTCGGTCAGTGGGAAATCTGTATTATCTGGGGTCTTGCTGTCTCCATGGCCGTATATCTCAGTGCGGGCGTATCCGGCGCGCATTTGAATCCAGCGGTAACGGTCGCGCTGTGCCTGTTTGCTAACTTTGAAGGCCGCAAAGTGCTGCCTTACATCCTGGCGCAGGTTGCAGGTGCCTTCTGTGCGGCGGCGCTGGTTTATGGCCTCTACTACAATTTGTTCTTTGATTATGAAGCCAGCCATCAAATGGTGCGAGGCAGCGTGCAGAGCCTCGATCTGGCCGGTATCTTCTCAACCTACCCTAACCCGCACATCAGTGTCGGTCAGGCGTTCCTGGTTGAGATGGTGATTACGGCGGTACTGATGGCGGTGATCATGGCGCTGACCGATGACGGCAATGGCGTACCACGTGGTCCACTGGCTCCGCTGTTAATTGGTCTGCTGGTTGCCGTGATTGGTGGTTCAATGGGCCCGCTCACCGGCTTCGCACTCAACCCGGCGCGTGACTTCGGTCCTAAGCTGTTCGCCTTCATCGCAGGTTGGGGTGATGTGGCCTTCACCGGCGGCAAAGATATTCCTTACTTCCTGGTTCCGATTTTTGGCCCACTGGTGGGTGCTTGCCTCGGAGCCTTCGGTTACCGTTCACTGATTGGCCGTAACCTGCCGGTCAACGTGGCGGAAGCCAGCAAAACAGAAAAACCGGTCGCACGCGCTGAGCAGCGTAAAGCGTAAGTTTCATCGTTAATCATCAGGAAAATAAAATGACTACGACTGATAAAAAATACATTCTCGCGCTCGATCAGGGCACGACCAGCTCGCGTGCCGTGGTACTCGATCATGACGCGAACATCGTCGCCGTCTCGCAGCGCGAATTCACCCAGATTTACCCGAAAGCGGGCTGGGTAGAACACGACCCAATGGACATCTGGGCGTCACAAAGCTCAACGCTGGTCGAAGTGCTGGCCCATGCCGACATCCGTTCTGATGAGATTGCCGCGATTGGTATCACCAACCAACGTGAAACTGCCATCGTGTGGGATAAAGAGACCGGTAAGCCGATTTATAACGCCATCGTCTGGCAGGATCCACGTACAGCGGACTATTGTAACAAGCTAAAGAAAGAGGGTCTGGAAGAGTACATCCAGCATACCACCGGTCTGGTGATTAACCCTTACTTCTCAGGCACCAAAGTGAAGTGGATCCTCGACAACGTTGAAGGTGCGCGCGAGCGTGCAAAACGTGGCGAGCTGCTGTTTGGTACCGTTGATACCTGGCTGGTATGGAAAATGACCCAGGGGCGTGTGCACATCACCGACCACACCAACGCCTCTCGTACCATGATGTACAACATCCACAAGCTGGAGTGGGATGATCGTATGCTGGAGATCCTCGATATTCCGCGCGAAATGCTGCCGGAAGTGAAAGGCTCTTCTGAAATCTACGGCCAGACCAACATCGGGGGTAAAGGCGGTACGCGTATTCCAATCGCGGGTATTGCAGGTGACCAACAGGCAGCCCTGTACGGCCAGCTGTGCGTACAACCGGGTATGGCGAAAAACACCTACGGTACCGGCTGCTTCATGTTGATGAACACCGGCACCGAAGCCGTGACTTCAACGCACGGTCTGCTGACTACCATTGCTTGCGGCCCGCGTGGCGAAGTGAACTACGCACTGGAAGGTGCGGTGTTCATCGGCGGTGCCTCCATTCAGTGGCTGCGTGATGAGATGAAGCTGATCAGTGATTCAACGGACTCTGAATACTTCGCCCTGAAAGTGAAAGACACCAACGGCGTCTACATGGTGCCTGCGTTTACCGGTCTGGGTGCGCCTTACTGGGATCCGTATGCCCGTGGCGCCATCTTCGGTCTGACGCGCGGTGCCAACGCAAATCACATCATCCGTGCAACCCTGGAATCGATTGCTTATCAGACACGTGACGTGCTGGAAGCGATGCAGAACGATGCGGGCACCCGTCTGCAATCTCTGCGCGTGGACGGTGGTGCGGTCGCCAACAACTTCCTGATGCAGTTCCAGTCAGACATTCTCGGTACGCGCGTTGAGCGTCCGGAAGTACGTGAAGTGACCGCGCTGGGTGCAGCTTACCTTGCTGGCCTGGCGGTGGGCTTCTGGAGCGATCTGGAGGAAGTACGTGCGAAAGCGGTCGTTGAACGTGAGTTCCGCCCAAGCATCGAAACCACCGAACGCAACGTGCGCTATGCAGGCTGGAAGAAAGCCGTAGCACGTGCGCAAGCGTGGGAAGACGCTGAGTAATACCTTTGACCCGCGGCACCCTGCCGCGGGTTTTTCTCCCCGCCCTGCTTTCCCCTCCGTGTTACACTGCCTGCCTGTTTTTTATCAGGTGCAACCATGAAACGAGAACTCGCGATTGAATTTTCCCGTGTGACCGAAGCCGCTGCATTAGCGGGCTATCACTGGTTAGGACGCGGCGATAAAAATGCGGCCGACGGTGCAGCCGTCCACGCCATGCGCATTATGCTCAATACCATTGATATCGACGGTCAGATTGTGATTGGCGAAGGCGAAATCGACGAAGCGCCGATGCTCTATATCGGTGAAAAAGTCGGTACCGGCCGTGGGGATGCGGTGGATATCGCTGTCGATCCTATCGAAGGCACACGCATGACGGCGATGGGTCAGGCCAACGCACTGGCAGTATTAGCCGTGGGCGATAAAGGTAGCTTCCTGCACGCACCTGATATGTACATGGAAAAACTGATTGTCGGGCCCGGCGCGCGCGGTGCTATCGATCTCAACCTGCCGCTCGAAGCCAATCTGAAGAACATCGCCATCGCTCTGGATAAACCCCTCAGCCAGCTGACCGTGTCGATTCTGGCTAAGCCGCGCCATGACGCGGTGATCGCTCAGCTCCAGCAGCTCGGCGTGCGTGTGTTTGCCTTCCCGGATGGTGATGTTGCGGCCTCGATTTTGACCTGCATGCCTGACAGTGAAGTGGATGTGCTTTACGGTATCGGCGGTGCGCCAGAAGGTGTGGTGTCCGCTGCAGTGATCCGTGCAATGGATGGCGACATGCAGGCTCGCCTATTGGCGCGCCACGACGTCAAAGGCGACAGTGAAGAGAACCGTCGTTTGGGCGAGCAGGAGCTGCAACGTTGTGTTGAAATGGGCATTAAAGCCGGAGAAGTGCTGAAGCTGGAAGAGATGGCGCGTAACGATAATGTGATTTTCGCCGCCACCGGTATCACCACCGGTGACCTGCTCAAAGGCATTACACGCAAAGGCAACATCGCTACCAGCGAAACCCTGCTGGTGCGCGGTAAATCACGCACCATCCGCCGCATCCAGTCGATCCATTATCTGGATCGCAAAGACGCGGCGCTGCATCAGTTTATCCTGTAATCGCCTGTTTGCCGCTCTCCGGATGACGTGAGAGCGGCCACCAGCACAGCAGCATCACCAGCGATGTGACAAACATCAGCATGCCGAGGCTCGACTGATCGTGCTGCGGCAGTAGCGCCGACAGCCAGGCAATTACGCCAGAGCCCAAATTCTGTATGCCACCAATCAGCGCGCCCGCACTCCCTGCTAACCATGCATACGGCTCCATCGCACCGGATGTTGCCAATGGGAACAGCATCCCGGCACCAAAGAAGAACAGTGCGGCAGGCACCAGCAGTGTCCAGATATTCATGATGCCGAACCATGCCGGAATCCACATCAGCAGACCCGCCAGCAAGCAACTGTTCACGCCGTACCACATCAGCGTATGCCAGGACTTCTGCTCGCGTCCGGCAAACCACGCACCAAAAAAGGCGGCCGGGATCGGCAGGATAAACAGAATGCTGACGGTGATGCCATCCAGACCGAGCACGCCACCCATCAACACGCCACAGCTGGCTTCGAACACAGCGATGCCTGCCAGGGCGCCCACCAGCAGCAGCAGATAGCGGATAAAATTCCCGTCGCTAAGTAAGCTAGCATAACGGCGCAGAAATGGTGTGGCAGGCGTATCCACGGGACGCGTTTCGGGTAGCCAGCGCGCCATGGAAGCTGTGACGCCGACGCACAGCAACAGCAGAAAGGCAAAACAAGCGTGCCAGCCAAACAGGTGCGTCAGTAGCGCGCCAATCACCGGTGCCAGTAGCGGGCTCACCAGAATTCCCATATTCAGCAGACTATTGGCCTGGCGCAGGGCGATACCGGAATAGAGATCGCGCGGCATAGTGCGCGCCATCACCCCCGCGACGCCAGTACCCAAACCCTGCACCGCGCTGCCCAGCACCAAAATCTGCAGTGATGGCGCAAACATGGCGATCAATGCCCCCACAGCAAAGATCGTCATACCGACAAGGATCACCGGACGACGGCCAAAGCTGTCTGACAACGGACCATAGATCAGTTGTGACCCACCATAGGTCATCAAATAAGCGGCCATGACCTGCTGCATGCTGCCACTGCGTACGTTCAGGGCTTCGGCCATGTTCGCCATCGCCGGCACATAGATGGTTTGCGCCATCTGTCCGACCGCCACCAGCACGATCAGCATGAATAACAGGAAGCGGTTTTGTGTTTTATTCTTCAACATGGAACAAAATGTCTGCCTGAGAAACAAAATAAAAGCAGCACTAAAAAAGTGCTGCTGGCGATTAATGGCGGCAAAAATATCAGGATTGCGTTACAAATCGAGAGGTGAGCGCAAAGCGACTGGCACAGTGGTGTCAAGATTATGTACCGGGTCGTAACCCGACCGCTACAGTTGATGTGGAGTGCGCATGATTTGTCGCTGAGAGCCCTTTACTCTCCGCTGGGCTGGAAATCTGTGAGAGGGCTGACGATGATAGTGATACGCCTGAATAATCAATAATAAGGAGCGATCATGGCAGAGTGGATCAATGCGGAAGTGAAAGAAGTGAAAAACTGGACCGATGCACTGTTCAGCCTGCGCGTTACCGCGCCGATTGATACCTTTACCGCCGGGCAGTTTGCCAAGCTGGCGCTGGAAATTGATGGTGAACGCGTGCAACGCGCCTATTCATATGTGAATGCACCGCGCGATCCCTTACTGGAGTTCTATCTGGTCACGGTGCCAGAGGGTAAGCTCAGTCCACGTTTGCAGGCATTGCAGCCTGGCGATCAGGTGATGGTGACCAAAGAAGCCGCCGGATTCTTTGTACTCGATGAAATTCCCGACTGCAGCACGCTTTGGATGCTGGCCACTGGCACGGCGATCGGTCCTTATTTATCGATTCTGCAACAGGGCGAAGACCTGGAACGGTTTGATAACATTGTGCTGGTACATGCGGCACGTTTCGCCGATGACCTGAGCTTCCTGCCGTTGATGCAGCAGCTGCAACAGCGTTATCAGGGCAAATTGCATATTCAGACGGTGGTGAGTCGCGAAGAGATCGCCGGTTCGCTGCACGGTCGTGTTCCGCAGCTCATTGAGAGCGGTGAACTTGAACGTGCGGTGGGTTTGCCGATGACCGCTGACACCAGCCACGTGATGCTGTGTGGTAACCCGCAAATGGTGCGCGATACCCAGCAATTGCTGAAAGATACGCGTGAGATGCGTAAACATTTCAAACGCAAACCCGGCCATATGACCAGCGAGCATTACTGGTAATCCATGCGGTGTGAAGAATGTCAGACTTTTCCCTGTGCGGGTTTTGACTTTGGTCGGTAAAAACCGTTCTAATCGTGGGCTAAGTGAATGATTTAGGGCCGAAGCAATGAAGAACCTGCCAGTCGCGCTGCTCTTGAGCGTCGCGCTGACATTTCCCGCCTGGGCGGAGGATGCGACACCGCAGGATCGAAGCGATCACCTGCCTGCCGCCCCTTATCTATTGGCAGGTGCCCCCACCTTCGATATGACCATCGCGCAGTTCCGCGAGAAGTACAACGCAACGAATCCGGACCTGCCGTTGCAGGAATATCGTGCGATTGATAATCGAGACGATAAAAGCAACCTGACGCGCGCCGCCAGCAAGATCAATGAAACACTCTATGCTTCTACCGCGCTGGAGCAGGGCACCGGAAAAATCAAAACGCTGCAAATTACCTGGCTACCGGTTCCCGGCCCGGATATGAAAGCCGCGCAGGCACGTGCGATGGATTACATGACAGCATTATTGCGATTTTTTGTCCCAGGTTTATCGCCTGCAGATGGACGCAAAAAGCTTGATGCATTGCTCAGCGCAGGCAAAGGCGCACGCTATTTTGCCAGTACTGAAGGCGCATTGCGTTTTGTGGTCGCGGATAACGGTGACAAAGGATTAACCTTCGCGGTTGAGCCAATAAAACTGGCGCTCGCGACCCCTTGATCACCGCGGCAAAAATGACGAAAAGCAAAGCCAGCGACACGTTTGATCTCTATACTGTCTGGCAGACATCGCTGCCCGATGGCAGCGCTATTTCATGAATCGCGTTATGCGGAGGAAAGAATGCGACATCCACTGGTTATGGGTAACTGGAAACTGAATGGCAGCAAGCACATGGCAGGCGAGCTGATTGAAGGTCTGCGCAAAGAGCTGTCTGGTGTTGAAGGTTGTGGCGTAGCAATTGCTCCACCCACTCTCTATCTTGACCTGGCAAAACACGCCGTCTCCGGCAGCCACATTGCACTGGGTGCACAGAACGTTGACGTTAACCTGTCTGGCGCATTCACCGGTGAAACCTCCGCAGAAATGCTGAAAGATGTCGGCGCGAAATACATCATCATCGGCCACTCTGAGCGTCGTACTTACCACAATGAAAGCGACGAGTTCATCGCGAAGAAATTTGCTGTTCTGAAAGCAGCCGGCCTGGTACCAGTCCTGTGCATCGGTGAAACTGAAGCAGAGAACGAAGCGGGCAAGACTGAAGATGTGTGCGCACGTCAGATCGACGCCGTGCTGGAAACGCAGGGTGCGGCTGCGTTCGAAGGCGTGGTTATCGCTTATGAGCCAGTCTGGGCGATCGGTACCGGCAAATCCGCTACACCTGCGCAGGCCCAGGCCGTGCACAAATTCATTCGTGACCATATCGCGAAGAAAGATGCGGCGATTGCTCAGCAGGTCATCATTCAGTACGGCGGTTCTGTTAACGACAAAAATGCCGCAGAACTGTTCACCCAGCCAGATATCGATGGCGCGCTGGTTGGCGGTGCTTCACTGAAAGCCGATGCGTTCGCAGTGATCGTGAAAGCAGCTGCAGCAGCGAAAAACGCCTAAGTTTTTTCGGTGTAGAACAAGGCGGCTGATGAGCCGCCTTTTTTATTGCCAGAGATTCGTACTGAGACATGTAACTCATACACTGAGGAAGATGTGATGAAACAGTTCTGGAACCCCCCAGCGTGCTTATACGTTTCATTGAAGCTTTATATTGGAAGCCATGGTTAATGGTTCAAAATCTGGCATTGGTGGTCCTGCAACTCCTCCGCAGAACCGCTGTTTAGCATTAACCAGTTACGTTCCAGCGCCAGCAACGCTAAGCGCCCATCCGGTAATTCCGCCAGTGCCATCCCATATTTTCCCATCTCGCTGCGCGCATTAGGCACTTCAGTCGCCAGACGAATAAAGACACTTTGCTGCGCCAGTTCAGCCGTAGACAGTGTGCGAATCAAATAGCGATGTTTGCGCAGCGTGGCTGGTTGCCACTGTTCATTGAGCTTAGGGCTTAACGCATCAAGCCGCTGGCGCACATCAGGACGCAGACAGGAGATGTGGATGTGCAGTTGATTCTGCGTACGGCCATATTGCGCATTAATCGCCAGTGACAGCACGCTATCATCAATCGGTGCACCGCGTTTTTTGGCCAACAGACTGCGCTGCAGCCAGGCGGCGGCAAACAGATTGGGCGTGGTGGGTTCGAGAATAATCGGGCTTTCCATGCCAGTGATTCTTTCGATCGGCATCAGTAAATACTGCAGTGGACCGTTGAGGTCTTTCAGCGTGACATAACCCTGTGCCGTATTCACTTGCTGACAAGGGGCGGGATTGCCACTCTTCGCCAGATTGGGCTCGCACTTTTCACTGATGATCTGCCAGAGGGCATTGGAGTTTTTCTGGAAATGGAAGGCGCTGACGATCAGTCCGACAATCAGCACCAGCAGTAAAACGGTTAGCAACTTCAGGGTGCGACGACTTCCCTGCATGGCCGAATTCCTCTGTTCATCACCTGCCAGCATCCTCGCCTGCCGTCTGGGCAATGTCACGGACTTTTACTGCTGTGTAATGCAAAACGGTCAGCATCAGGCTGACCGTTTCAGTTTGATGCGATGACGATTAAGGTTTCATGACCTGATCGTAACTACCACCATCGGCGAAGTGCGCTTTCTGCGCTTGCGTCCAGCCACCGAACTTGCTGTCGATAGTGAACAGTTTCACCGGCGCAAAGGTGCTGGCAAACTTTTTCGCGACTTCAGGATCGCGTGGACGATAAAAGTTTTCCGCTGCGATGGTCTGGCCTTCTGGTGAGTAGAGATACTTCA
Organism: Pantoea sp. Seng; assembly: GCF_009829935.1. NCBI lineage: Bacteria > Pseudomonadati > Pseudomonadota > Gammaproteobacteria > Enterobacterales > Erwiniaceae > Pantoea > Pantoea sp. Seng. The sequence continues at coordinate 39,710 of NZ_SZZV01000018.1, forward strand.
GGTAATCTTCGGCCACTTTACGCGTGCCCTGCTCATCCACCACCTTATCGACCACCGAAACGGTTGGTTCTGCCAGAATCGATTCGCTTGGCGTGACGATTTCGAACTTGTCTTTACCCAGCTTGTTCACTGCCAGATACGCTTCGTTTTCCCAGGCAATCAGCACATCGCCGATGCCACGTTCTACGAAGGTGTTGGTGGCGCCACGTGCACCCGAATCCTGCACTTCTACGTTCTTGAACAGCGCCTTCACATACGCCAGCGCTTTGGCCTGGTCACCGTTGTTTTGATCCAGTGCCCAGCCCCATGCGGCCAGATAGTTCCAGCGTGCGCCACCTGAGGTTTTCGGGTTCGGGGTGATCACCGATACGCCGGGTTTAATTAAATCGTTCCAGTCATGAATGCCCTTCGGGTTGCCCTTACGGACCAGGAACACGATGGTGGAAGTATAAGGGGCGGAGTTGTCTGGCAGGCGCTTAATCCAGTTTTTATCGATCCGTCCACGGTCAGCAATAGCATCCACGTCAGACTGCAGCGCCAGGGTCACGACATCAGCACGAATGCCGTTGATCACAGAGGTCGCCTGCTTCCCTGAACCGCCATGAGACTGACGGATCACCACATTGTCACCCGTTTCCTGCTTGTAGTGTGCGCTAAACGCTTTGTTGTACTGCTCATACAGCTCACGCGTTGGATCGTAAGAAACGTTTAACAGCTGGATATCCTTTGCCAAAACACTGGTGGAAGCCAGTAACAGGGTGACACCAATACTCCACTTGTTCATTGCTTGCTCTCCCGAGGTCGTTATAGAACAAGACTGACATAAACCAATTCAATGATTAAAGAATTAAAAATAAGTGGTTATAACTGGAGAGAATATAAGTGGGAATAAAAAAGGGCACGGTGGAGGCCGCGCCCTATTTTAGTTTGATTAGTAGAGTTTTTTCGCCGTATCCAGCCAGTCGCGCTTGAATGGGCGCTTCATGTTTTCAATCGCGTCAATGATGTCGTGATGCACCATCTTCTCATTCTGAATACCGACACAACGTCCGCCGTAGCCCTGCAACAGCAGTTCGATGGAGTAGGCACCCATACGTGACGCCAGGATACGGTCGTAAGCGCATGGTGCACCGCCACGCTGAATATGCCCAAGCACCGTTGCACGTGTTTCGCGTTTGGTTTCTGCTTCGATGTAATGCGCCAAATCGTCGATATCACAGATGTGTTCGGTAATGGCCACAATGGCGTGTTTTTTACCTTTGGCGATACCCGCTTTGATCTCTTCGACCAGTTCTTCACGGGTATAAGGAATTTCCGGCAGCACGATGAATTCACAACCGCCGGCGATGGAAGCAGCCAGAGTCAGATCGCCGCAGTAACGACCCATCACTTCCACGATGGAAATGCGCTGATGCGAAGAGGAGGTGTCGCGCAGACGGTCAATCGCTTCAACCACGGTTTCCAGCGCCGTGAAGTAACCGATGGTGTAATCGGTACCGGCAACGTCATTATCGATGGTGCCTGGCAGACCAATGCACGGGAAACCCATTTCCGTCAGACGTTTGGCACCCATGTAGGAACCGTCACCGCCGATGACCACCAGCGCGTCAATGCCGCGCTTCTTCATGTTCTCAATGGCAACCTGACGAACTTCCTCATTACGGAAATCCGGGAAGCGCGCAGAACCGAGGAAAGTGCCGCCACGGTTGATCATGTCGGACACGCTGTATCGGTCGAGATTGATCATACGGTCTTCATACAAACCCAGATAGCCGTCGTAGATACCAAAAACTTCAAGGCCTTCACTCAGCGCGGAACGGACAACTCCGCGGATGGCTGCGTTCATGCCTGGGGCGTCACCGCCGCTGGTCAGTACTCCGATTTTTTTGATCATGACAACCTCTGGATTGTTCAAAACTAAGGATTATTCCTGCCTGCCGACCGGTGTAAACCCGCTCACGATCGTGCGGCTTAATAGTTGCAGATAGTATATCAAAGGCTTGATGCTGAATTGATTCAGGTCAGACAAGTTTTCGCTATTTTTTTACAGAGTTGTTAGCGTTACGTCATTTTTATAACGCAACGCCATGATATTTAAACGCTAAAACTGGAAAAAGCCTTGCTGATTTTCAGGCACCACCGAACAGGGATCCTGATGGATGATAACATCCGAACCGGGAAACTTAAGCCGGAGTGCTTGCTCGATCTGATCCGCTACCTGATGCGCCTGCACCAGCGGCAGGTGGTCATCCATTTCCAGATGAAGCTGGATAAAACGGGTTGGCCCGGATTGACGCGTACGCAGTGCATGGGCACCGCGCACACCTGGCCAGTCGCTAACCAAATCGATAATCGCCTGCTTCTCTTCTTCCGGCAATGCGCGGTCCAGCAAAGATTGCACCGCTTCATAACCCATGCGCAAAGCGTTATAGAGGATGTACACCCCAATCCCCAGCGCAAAGAGCGCATCTGCCCGGACAAAACCATAGCTGCTTAACACCAAAGCCACCAGGATCGCGCCGTTCATCACCACGTCAGATTGATAGTGCAGCATATCCGCACGTATCGCCTGGCTGCGTGTCCGACGCACCACCCAGCGCTGGAAAGTCACCAGTAACAGGGTGGACAAAAGGGCGACCACAGTGACGACGATACCGACCAGCGGCGCACGTAATATATTGGGTGAGGCCAGATGCTGAATACCCGTGAGAAATAAAAACAGTGCCGAGCCGGAAATAAACATGCTTTGTGCCAGTGCGGCAAGCGACTCCGCTTTACCGTGGCCGAAGGTGTGATCAGCGTCCGCAGGCTGGAGTGAATAGCGCACCACCAGTAAATTGGTGAGCGATGCAGCGATATCCACCAGTGAATCGACCAGGGCGGCCAACATACTGACTGAGCCAGTCAGCCACCAGGCAAAAATTTTCACGATCAACAGTAATGTCGCCAGCGTCGTTGCCGCCAGCGCCGCGCGGTTGACGAGTTTCGCGTAGGAGGGATCCATGCCATGCCTCATAGAAGCGTCTGCTCAGCGCAACGCCTTTAGTCACATAATGGCTCAAGTTTATCATCGGCAAGCGTAAGCTGCGTGAAATGAATATTAAGGTGATGATGCAGCACAGGATTGGCAGATAAAAAAAACCCCCGCATCATGCGGGGGAAGACAGGGATGGTGTCTATGGCAAGGAAAACAGGGATACTATGTTACTGGTTACTGCTGGTACTACTCACTGCATGCAGCGGTGATGATGACTGCAATCCTGAGAGCTGACGCATATCATTAAGTCGACGCTCATAATTCTTCTGCAATGTCGCTTGCTGTGCAGGCGTTAGCAGGTGATACATCTGGTTGCGAACCCGAGCCATCTCAACTTGCAGTTCTATCTGCGCGCGGGCTTGTTTCTCTGCCTGCTGTCGGATAGCCGATTCGTTAAATTTGTCTGCAATGACAAGGTCATGCATAGTTTCAATATCCTGAACGCTCATAGCCGGGCGCTCATGTCGTGCTTGCTGCATCAGGTCTCGCATCTGTTGCCGCTGTTGTTCAGTCAGCTCAATGCCATCGAACATGTGGCTTTGCGGATTTTGCGTCATACTGCCTGTCGTCAATCCGCCGTTATGATGCATCTCGTCAATCGTCGTCGTGTCTGCTGCTTCTGCGCTGGCGTGACTGAGAACCATCGCTGAGGCAATGACGACGGCGGTTAAGTAGCGCATCGTTTACTCCCAGTTCGTTCCGTTTTGCGATTCAACGAGAGCTAGTGTACGGCGATAGCTGCAAACATCCGTCAGGGGGTGTAAAACTACGTAAAGCGTTGGATTGCAAGTCAAGGAACACGGTATTTTGCCTGCGGAGGGCAACAAAAAATGAATAAAATCCTGTTGGTTGATGACGACCGCGAATTAACTTCGCTGCTTAAAGAACTGCTTGAGATGGAAGGTTTTGAGGTGATTGTCGCCAGCGATGGCGAGCAGGCGCTTAACCTGCTGGATAACAGCGTTGACTTGTTATTACTCGACGTCATGATGCCGAAGAAGAACGGTATTGATACGTTGAAAGAATTACGACAACAGCACCAAACTCCGGTCATTATGCTGACCGCTCGTGGTAGTGAGTTGGATCGTGTTCTTGGCCTTGAGCTGGGCGCGGATGACTATCTACCAAAACCGTTTAATGACCGTGAACTGGTGGCGCGTATTCGAGCTATTTTGCGCCGTTCAAACTGGAGCGAACAACAACAGCAGCATGACAATAGTTCACCCACGCTGGAAGTGGATTGCCTGCGCCTCAACCCAGGCCGCCAGGAAGCCAGCTTCGATAGTGAAACGCTGGATCTGACGGGCACGGAATTCACTCTGCTCTATTTGCTGGCACAGCACTTAGGTCAGGTCGTGTCGCGTGAGCACCTCAGTCAGGAAGTGCTGGGTAAACGCCTGACGCCGTTTGACCGCGCGATTGATATGCACATTTCAAACCTGCGTCGTAAATTGCCGGAACGTCGTGTTGGCCACCCGTGGTTTAAAACGCTACGCGGACGCGGCTATCTGATGGTTTCGGCATCATGATTGGAAGTTTGACTACCCGCATCTTCGCCATTTTCTGGCTCACCCTGGCTCTGGTGTTGATGCTGGTATTGATGGTGCCCAAACTCGACTCACGCCAGATGACCGCACTGCTGGAAAGTGAGCAACGACAGGGCACCATGATTGAACAGCACGTTGAAGCGGAGTTATCGCAAGATCCTCCCAACGACCTGATGTGGTGGCGCCGGCTGTTTCGCGCCATCGACAAATGGGCCCCACCCGGCCAACGCTTGTTATTAGTCACCAGCGAAGGCCGGGTTATCGGTGCGCAGCACAATGAAATGCAGGTGATTCGTAACTTTATCGGCCAGTCTGATAATGCCGATCATCCGCAGAAGAAAAAGTATGGTCGTGTGGAGATGGTGGGCCCGTTCGCCGTGCAGGATGGTGAAGATAACTATCAGCTCTACCTGATCCGCCCCGCCACCAGTTCTCAACTGGACTTCGTCAATTTACTGTTCGACCGTCCGTTATTGCTGTTGATTGTCACCATGCTGATTAGCTCGCCACTGCTGTTATGGCTGGCGTGGAGCCTGGCGCGCCCAGCTCGCAAGCTTAAACATGCTGCCGATGAAGTGGCGAGCGGAAACTTACGCCAGCATCCTGAACTGGAATCCGGTCCACAGGAATTCCTGGCAGCAGGTTCAAGTTTCAACCAAATGGTGAGCGCACTTGAACGCATGATGACCGCACAGCAGCGTTTGTTATCCGATATCAGTCATGAATTACGCACGCCACTGACACGTTTGCAGTTGGCTACCGCCCTACTGCGCCGTCGCAATGGTGAAGGTAAAGAACTTCAGCGTATCGAAACGGAAGCCCAGCGGCTTGATGGCATGATTAACGATTTGCTGGTGCTCTCACGCACTCAGCATAAAAACGCGTTAGTCAGTGAAGCGATGAAAGCCAACCACCTGTGGAACGGTGTACTGGAAGATGCCAAATTTGAAGCCGAGCAGATGGGTAAAACCATGGATGTGCCGTATCCGCCTGGTCCGTGGCCACTGTACGGCAACCCGCATGCCCTGGAGAGCGCACTGGAAAACATCGTGCGTAATGCGCTGCGTTATTCCCACACGCATATCAGCGTGAGTTTCTCGGTGGATATTCAGGGTATTACCGTTCACGTTGATGACGATGGCCCAGGCGTCAGCGCTGAAGATCGCGAGCAGATTTTCCGCCCCTTCTATCGCACTGATGAAGCACGCGACCGTGAATCTGGTGGCACCGGTCTCGGACTGGCGATTGTGGAAACAGCCGTGCAACAGCATCGCGGTTGGGTGAAAGCCGATGACAGCCCATTAGGGGGGCTGCGCCTTACACTCTGGTTGCCGCTGTACTCCGCTCGTCAATAATTTGCTATGCTTCGGCCCTCGTTTCCGGGGGCCTTATGCTGAACATCGTTTTATTTGAACCTGAAATCCCGCCAAATACGGGCAATATCATCCGCTTGTGTGCCAATACAGGCTTCCAATTGCATCTGATTGAGCCGCTGGGCTTTGCCTGGGATGACAAGCGCCTGCGCCGCGCTGGGCTCGATTATCACGAATACACCTCACTCAAAAAACACGCCAATTACACTGCGTTTATCGAGTCTGAAGCACCACAGCGTCTGTTTGCACTCACCACCAAAGGCACACCTGCCCACAGCGCTGTGAGCTATCAGAAAGGGGATTATTTATTGTTTGGACCTGAGAGCCGTGGTTTGCCGGCAGAGATACTGAACGCGCTGCCAGCAGAGCAGAAGATCCGCATCCCAATGATGGCTGAAAGTCGCAGTATGAATCTGTCGAATGCGGTATCTGTGGTGGTGTATGAAGCGTGGCGCCAGCTTGATTATGCTGGCGCACTGATCAAGAGCTAAATTCCGTCGCCGTACTCGAAGCCCGCGCCGTTGAAGAGTTGGTCCATATCCATCGAAGGTTTATCGCTGGTGGGTTTGCCAACGATACGCGCAGGCACACCGGCTGCCGTGGTATGCGGCGGCACCGGTTGTAGTACCACCGAACCCGCACCAATTTTCGCGCCGCGCCCCACTTCAATGTTACCGAGAATCTTGGCACCTGCGCCAATCATCACACCTTCACGGATTTTCGGATGGCGATCGCCGCTGGTTTTTCCGGTACCGCCTAGCGTGACCGACTGCAAAATCGACACGTCATTTTCCACTACGGCGGTTTCACCAATCACGATACCGGTAGCATGATCGAGCATGATGCCGCGACCAATACGGGCTGCCGGGTGGATATCCACTGCAAAGGAGACGGAGATTTCGTTCTGCAAATAGACGGCTAACGCGCGGCGGCCCTCTTTCCAGAGCCAGTGGCCGATGCGATAAGCCTGTAATGCATGGAAGCCTTTCAGATACAGCAATGGCGTTGAATACTTATCAACGGCAGGATCGCGCTGGCGCACGGCTTGAATATCGTAAGCTGCAGAGACAATCATCTCTGGATCTTCGCGATACGCTTCCTCAACGATTTCGCGTACCGCAATGGCTGGCATGATCGGGTTGGCGAGTTTGTTCGCCAGCATGTAGCTTAGGGCACTGCCAAGATTTTCGTGCTTCAGCAAAGTCGCGTGATAAAAACTGGCCAGCATGGGTTCACAATCAGCCAGCGCTCTGGCTTCAGCTTTGATGTTGTTCCAGACCAGTTCTAACTCTTCTGACGACATTGCTCTGTGCTCCCGATAAAAAAAGCGCCTGAGAGGCGCTGCAGGTGATTTAGCTGAGCATCCTGCTTCAGCTTTGGCTGTTTTCGTCCTTCCTTGCACGGCCAAGTAAACTCAATGCTGCCTCTCGCGCCGATTTTTCGCAATACAGTACCTGATAAATCTGCTCGGTTATCGGCATTTCAACACCCATTCTCGCCGCCAATGCTTTGACTTCTTTGGTGTTTCGGTACCCTTCTACAACTTGTCCGATAATGCGCTGCGCCTCATCAACGCTCTCGCCTTGTCCCAGCATCATGCCAAAACGACGATTGCGGGATTGATTATCGGTACAGGTCAGCACTAAATCGCCCAGCCCCGCCATGCCCATAAAGGTGGTGGGATCGGCTCCAAGAGCGGCGCCAAGGCGACTCATCTCAGTCAGCCCACGGGTAATCAGCGCGGTTCGTGCGTTAGCACCAAAACCAATTCCATCGGAAATGCCGGCACCAATCGCAATCACGTTTTTCACCGCGCCACCCAGTTGCACGCCGATGAAGTCTGGATTGTTGTACACGCGGAAGCTTTTACCGCAATGCAGTTTTTGCTGCAGATCTTCGGCGAACTGTGCGTCAGTGGCAGCCAGCGCTATCGCTGTAGGCAGGCCCGCAGCAAGCTCCTTCGCGAAAGTTGGTCCGGAAACCACGGCCAGCGGAATTTGATCGCCAAGGATTTCACGCGCAACATCCTGCAAAAGACGGCCAGTCTCTTTTTCGAGACCTTTGGTTGCCCAGACAATACGTGAGTCTGCACGCAGATGCGGCTTCAACTGGGTGAGAACGTCGCCAAATACGTGGCTAGGCACCACCACCAACAGATCGCGGCTGGCATTCACCACCGTTGCCAAATCGGCTTCGGGAACAAGATTGTCAGGGAAAGGTACATCAGGCAGGAAAGCGGCATTACATCGGTCAGCCTGGAGCTGCGCCACGCTTTGCGGATTGTGGCCCCAGAGCAGAACCGGATGGCCGTTACGGGCCAGCGTAATGGCCAAAGCGGTGCCGTACGAGCCGGCACCGATGACGCTAATCGAAGCGTTGAGGGTAGTCATCAGGCATCCTGACGTGGCGCTTCGCCTTCACCTTGCTGCTGCAGATAGTTCATGAACAGGGCATCAAAGTTAACTGGCGCCAGATTGAGCTGAGGGAAAGTACCACGAGACACGAGGCTGGTGATGCATTCACGTGCATACGGGAACAGAATGTTCGGGCAGTATGCACCGAGGCAATGTGCCATCTGAGTGCCTTCGATACCGCCGATAGTGAAGATACCTGCCTGCTGAACTTCGCACAGGAATGCGGTGTCTTCGCCAACGGTTGCTGTCACGGTAACGCGCAGAACAACTTCGTAGACTTCATCAGCCAGCTGAGATGAAGCGGTGTCCAGATCCAGTTTCACTTCCGGTTCCCACTCTTTCTGGAAAACCTGAGGCGCGTTTGGCGCTTCGTAAGAAACGTCTTTGGTATAAACACGTTGAATCTGGAACTGCATTTCGTTTGTGCTATGTTCTGACATGTTACTAAATCCTGTGAGTTAAATTGTCTGACCGAAAAATTATGCCTGGAGTAAGGGATCCAGTCCCTGACGCCCATCCAGCGCGTAAAGATCGTCACAGCCACCAATGTGCTGCGCATCAATAAAAATCTGGGGAACTGTCGTACGCCCGCTTCGCTGAATCATCTCTTCACGTTTCGCCGCGTTCCCATCAATAGGAATCTCCTGGAACGAAACACCTTTCTGATCCAACAATGCTTTTGCCCGGTGGCAATAAGGGCATGTGACTTTGGTGTAAATCTCAACATTAGCCATGCGGTTACCTCTGGGAATTATTTACCGCGTACCAGCGGCAGATTCTCACCACTCCAGCCGCTCACGCCATCTTTCAGCACGGAGACTTTTTCAAAACCTTCAGCGCTCAATTTAGCGGCTGACTCACCCGCGCTCTGGCCGGTGGCGCATACCACAATTATGGGCTGCGACTTGTGCTTTTCCAGTTCGGCAAAGCTCCCTTTTTTGATGTCAGCCGCTGCAATATTCACCGCACCTGAAATGTGCCCTTTGCGATAATCATCGCGCGAACGCACGTCTACAACCACCGCATCCTCTTTGTTGATCAGGTGGGTTGCTTCACCACGGCTGATGGTTTTTACCTTAGAGAACATTCCTTTAACGGTGGTCACAATCACCAGAACGAGTAAAACAACCCATGCCAGACTAAGGATGGTGTGATTGCTTGCAAAATGCATAATTTCTTGCATGAGGGGTAACGACTCCAGACCGGGCTAATAAGCTAAAACAAGGGTTCTGAGTATACCTGCGCCACTTAGCATGTACAGTCGCGAAGCGGGCAGAGTTACGATTTGTGCGTCATTTTCCAAAAAAAGTGTTCTAATCGCAAAATTGAGTCAAGGTTTATGCCGCTAAGCTCGGCACCGACATCTTTCGTAAAGCAAAACCCGCCCGGGATAACTGGTAAGCGGCTGTTCATCGTGGAATAATTATCGACTATGAAGGGAAAAGCGACCGTTACACACACAAGGACCTGTCACAACGGCCCAGCGCATCCGTTGTCATCTCGCTGGTCCGAAATCTCCCTGAGCTTGCTCTGCGCGGGCGCACTGTTATTGCCCGTTTACGCGCACAGTGCGGATGACAGTAAAACCCAGCTCAAGTCCATTCAGCAGGATATTGCTAACAAAGAGAAAAGCGTTAAAGCGCAGAAATTACAGCGCAGCAAACTTCTCTATCAACTGCAAAGTCAGGAAAAAGTGATTGCGCAAGCCAGCCGGCAGCTTAGGGAAACGCGCAATAGCTTGACCGCGCTCGACGGCGAAATCACACAAATTACCACCTCCATCTCTCGTCTGGAAAAACAGCAAGCTCAGCAGGAAAAACTGCTGGCTCAACAATTGGATGCGGCTTTCCGACAAGGCCAACACAATGGGTTACAGCTGCTGCTGGGTGGTGAAGAAGCACAACGCAGTGAACGCATACTTGCCTATTTCGGCTACCTTAATGCTGCACGCCAGAAAAACATCGACGATCTCAAACAAACTCAGCAACAGCTGTCCGAGCAGCGTCAGGCATTGCAAGGTAAGCAGGAACAACAAAAATCCCTGTTAGCCCAACAGCAGTCGCAGCAGGCCAAACTGGAAACCGCCAGTGCGGCACGTAAGAAAACCCTGACAGTATTGGAAAGCTCGCTGGAAAAAGATCAGGCCGATTTGGTTGAGATGCGAGAAAACGAAAGCCGTCTGCAGGATAAAATTGCCAAAGCCAAACGCGAAGCGCGTGAGCGTGCCGAACGTGAAGCACGCGAGGCAGAAAAAGTACGCCAGCGTCAGGCGCAGGCAAAAGCCAAGGGATCAAGTTATCAACCCACACAAAGCGAACGTGAGTTGATGGCGCGCACCGGTGGCCTCGGAAAGCCTGGTGGGCAGGCGGTATGGCCGGTGAATGGACGTATTGAACACCGCTTCGGTGAATCCATGCAGGGTGAACTGCGCTGGAAAGGTCTTGTGATTGATGCACCAGAAGGCACCGAAGTGAAAGCCATCGCCGATGGACGCGTACTGATGGCCGACTGGCTACAAGGCTACGGCCTGGTTGTGGTATTGGAACATGGTAAAGGCGATATGAGTCTTTATGGCTACAACCAAAGTGCGCTGGTGAGCGTGGGTACTCAGGTGAAGGCAGGACAGCCTATCGCCCTCGTGGGTACCAGTGGCGGCCGCGGCACGCCTTCGCTCTACTTTGAAATCCGACGTCAGGGACAGGCCGTCAATCCACTACCGTGGTTAGGAAGATAAGTGTTGTTTCAGCCTCAAAAGCTCTCAATTGCGTTCTGCGCACTGTTTTTCACACTATCGGCTCAGGCAGGTAAACTCTCAATTGTGATTGATGACTTCGGTTATCGTCCGGTTGAAGAGAATAAAGTGCTGCAAATGCCCGCTGCGATTTCGGTCGCTGTATTGCCGAATGCACCTCATGCTCGTGAGATGGCGACAAAAGCACATCAGGGTGGTCATGAGGTGTTGATTCACTTGCCAATGGCACCGCTCAGTAAGCAGCCGCTGGAAAAAGATACCTTAACCCCAGAGATGAGCAGCGAAGAGATCGCACGCATTGTTCGGGATGCCTCGGGTAAAGTGCCCTTCGCTGTGGGGCTGAACAACCATATGGGCAGCAAAATGACCTCCAGCCTGCCTGGCATGCAGAAAGTGATGCAGGTGCTAAATCAGTACAATTACTACTTTCTCGATAGCATGACGATTGGCAATAGCCAGTCTATTCCAGCGGCACAAGGTACGCATGTTAAGGTGCTGAAACGCCGGGTATTCCTTGACGATAGTCAGAATGAGGCATCGATTCGCGAACAGTTTACCCGTGCCGTAAAACTGGCACAGCGCGATGGTTATGCCATTGCGATTGGCCATCCGCACCCAACCACCGTCCGTGTGCTGCAACAGATGCTGCTATCACTGCCTGGCGATATTACGCTGGTCCGCCCAAGTCAGTTGCTGAATGAGCCTGTGCATCAGGGTAAAGCTCCGACGACAACCGATAAATCTCCAGCGCCGAAATTCCGTGCTCCGGGGGTGTGTAAGGTCATTAAACCACTGCCGCCAGTGCCGCAAAGTCGAGCCGTTGAAATAGTGATTGAAAATGTGGCAGGTAGTAAGTTAATCAATCAGTTAGGTTTACTTTTTTAACGCAATCATCAACGTTTTTGAAAATTAGCGTTAGCCCCATTCGGGACTAGCGTTTTTTTCGTTATCATTACGAAATTAATTCCCGCGACTGATGTCAAATTTGCCAGGTTCTTAGGGTGAAATGGAATAATGAAAAAGCTTTGGAAAATAAACGTAATCAATAACGTACTCAGTTTACATGCCAGACTGAGCCAGATTGACAAAAACAAGACACCGCTAAGCTCAAATCATGAGTTTAAGCGCATTGTTATTTTCTCAACGACCGCATTAGGAGATCTCCTTTTTAATACTCCTGCGATCAAAGCCATAAAGCATCGCTATCCAGAGGCCAGGCTCATGCTGGTATCCAGTGATAAAAACCGTGATCTCGTTGAAAAAAGTCAATGGTTTGATGAAATAGTCATCTGGGATAATAAAATAGTTCATTCCCATCGCGTAATCAGGAGAATGAGAAAATTCAAACCTGATATGACTGTGCTACTGCATTCAACATTGGGCTATGACATTCTCTGCGCACGCCTGTCTGGCTCAAAATACATTATTAGAGATAATTTCAGAAGTGACAATACCGTCTTTAATCACTGGATAGATCATTATTCATCGGCAACAGATGTTCATATTATTCAGCGCAAACTCGACCTGATTAGTATTCTTGGATGCAATACAACAGATATCAGAATGCAATTTCCCATTGCAATTCACTCTGTAGAACGTGAAAACTATCGACCTGTAATTGGCTTTCAAATGGGGGCGTCCGGGAAAAACCGTTGCTGGCCAGTTGAACATTTTTCTGAACTAGCAGAGCGTATTTTAGAAAATAACAAAGATGCAAAAATAGTATTGACTGGTGCCACCCAGGATAAAAACATTGAAAAATCATTCTTTGATTTATTAAAAAATAAATACCATTCAAGGGTTCACTCTTATATTGGTAAGACTCGCCTACCTGAACTCTTACAGATAATTAAAAACCTTGATGTGTTGATCACAGGTGACACTGGACCACTACATATTGCTATCACGGCAGAAACGCCGACAGTGAGTCTTTATGTCAGTGCTAATCCCAGACATACAGGACCTTATCAGGATTTACACATCCATCAGACTATCAGAATTGAACCTGAATCTAATGATGATCCGCATTACCCATTAAGAAAAATAAGCGTTGATCAGGTTTATAACGTGATGATGAAAAATATTTCAGTCTAAAATTACACTACCAGATAGCAAGCGATCTGGTAGTGGTTTTTATCTAGGCCTTACGGGATGACAAAACTATCGCTAATGGCAACCAGAATAATACCCATGTTTCTCCTGGTCCACCAATCACAAACATCCCCTGAGTAACAAAAAACATCAAAGAGAAGAGATAAATTGAGGCTTCTAACCCCATGCCTTGATGATACTTTCTATACGCATGATACAAGCCAACCAGGATGAGTGATGCCATAAATAGCACACCCACCACACCGCCTTTTAAGAAGGCCGATACATAAATACTGTGTGTGGTTATAACATGTTGGCCAATACTGTTTACAAATGTCAGCTGCTTATCAAACCCCCAACCGAAATAGGGATGAATCATTGCATCTGAAATGGCATGATTCCAGATTCCAAATCTGATAAAACTCTGCGCATAAGAGGAAACAATGCGCGCATAAAAATCACTGCCATAATCGGTAAAGCCGAAGAATAATAAAATAGTAGCGATTGAAATCATGATATACAAAACATGTTTAAGGTGAACATGTTTATATTTAGCAAGTAAGACAGCTAAAGAAACCATTAAAGCCAATAATGGACCTCGACTTTGCGTCAAGATCAAGCCAATAAAGAGCAACGATGCAGGTATGTAAATCCAGTGTCGGCCTGACTCACGGGCAATAATCAGTGCACTTAAAATACCAAGAGCAAAATATCCACCGAGATCAATGACATTTTTTGGCGCGGCAAAAAAACCGTTTTCAAGTCTATTAGTCAGTAGCGTGCTTTTGTCTACCAACATAAATGTCAAAACAAGGACAATAAAACACCCGGAAAAAATGCATCCATAAACCTTCAGCAAACCATAACGCTTAATACAGTAATCAAACATACAAACGAAAAAAAGAAGATAAACGGTATGCTTCAGAGTTGAAATTATATTCTCTGGAACACTTGTCCATAAGTTCGTAATACTGTAATAAATGAGGAATAGTGCAATAACGCCTATTGACCTCCAGGGATATGGCTCGGGAAGACTAAGCTTTTTTCGCTGGAAAAACAAAAATATCATCATCGTTGTAATCGACAGATGAAATAAATTATTTACTTTTCCAACACCTGTAAATATGGTCATTAAAAATAAAAATGCCATAAAAGAAATAGATGCAATAAATTCTAAACTTTCAGTTTTTTTTAAAAATGACATCTGGCGTCGCCTTCTCGAAAATTTCCTCTGTCAGTCCACTATTCATAGACAAATTGTAAACCTTTATCCCTGCATGATTAAGCTCGATGCTGGCATTCAAGAATGCGGGCTTTATAACTTGAGTAAAGTTTTCCCCTAAAAAGCTTTTCTGCTTATTATTTTCATTTTCATAAAATCGTGGGGATGAAAAATTATTCATATCAACCCCTGCTAACAGTATACGATTTGAACTGAGCCATACGGCTATTTGCAACGCCCAATAGGCCACTGTACCCGCATCAAAAATACCTTGTCTGATATCCCATGAAAAACCTGATAATGGATCAGTTGGATAGACTGATAATCCTTTATTATCATTGAAATTCAAAGCATACTCAGCAGGTACTACTGATTTTCGAAATATCTTATAACTCAGATCTTCAATAATAGCCAAACGACACTTTATCTTATCGACTCCAATGCAATTCAACATATCATTGAGGCAATGAACTGTTGTAAAGAGCGTCAACTCAGGGTCGCCCAGTACTTTTCCGACAATATCAAAACGATTCTCAACAAAACCGCGATCGACAATAACATAATATGAAAATACGACTTTATCTCGTAGGTGATAAGCGCCATTAACACCAATAAATGTCGTTTCTGAAAGTAATTCAAAATCAAGATCATTCACTGACGGGCCAGTTGCCAGTATCGTCATATCATTGGTAACGGTTTTACGTAATGAATCTAATGCTTCAATTTTTATTTCATTTTTTCGCCAGACTAGCCGTTCAATATGGTCTTCTGCTCCACGTTGAATTCTGATATGAGGCCAAAAATTTTCATTGTGCCGATAAGCTCGTTCATGGGTATAACGATAGATTTGTTTAAATATTGATCCCATTCAAAGCAATTCCCGCAATTTTTCCATTACGCTCACGGCGGATATAGCCTGCATTCTGCCACCTGCACCGCGTAGCTCATGCTGATTCTTCCCATACCCCCCAATCAGCCCCGGATCAGTTGGACCAAACAGCGTAATATTCGGGCGGTCCAGCGCGGCGGTCAGGTGACTCAAACCCGTGTCGACCGAAACGACAGCGCGTGCCCCCGCCAATTGCTGTGCCACTTGCTCCAGCGCTAATTTTGGCAGCACCTCAACATGGTTAAAACCTTCCGCCATTCTTAATGCACGCTGATGCTCATGTTCAGCACCCCAAGGCAGTTTCACTCGCAGACCTGTCGGCTGTACCCGTTCAATAAGTTCGCGCCAGTGCGCCTCTGGCCAATGTTTGTTATCGCGGGTGGTCGCATGCAAAAACACCAGGTATTGATGCGCATCGTTGGGCAGCGTAGAAAGGAAATGTCCCGCAATGGCATAATCACCCTGGGTCTCCGGTTTCGCATAATCCAGGCTTTTCGCAAATAGCTCACGCGTGCGTTCAACCGCGTGTTGCTGTTTATTAATTTCATGGCGTTTGTCATACCACCAGCTGGCAAAGGGTTCCCGCGCGCTGCGGCTGTCTTGCCCATGCTTTACGCCTTTAGCCAGTCGCGTCACCAGCGCGGCGCTTTTGATCAACCCTTGCGCATCGATCACCACATCATACTGGCGCGATTGCAGGTCTCGCTTAAACAGAACGCGCTCTTCACGCTGCTGGCTACCAAACCAATGTTTACGCCAGCGACGAATCGCCACCGGCAGCACTTTATCTACTGCCGGATGCCAGCTGGGGATCTGTGCAAAATTTTCTTCGACGACCCAGTCAAAACGGATGCCAGGAATGGCCTGCATCGCATCAGTGAGCGCCGGTAACGTGTGCAGCACGTCCCCCATTGAGGAGGTTTTTACAATCAAAACGTGCATGGCTACTCCTGCACCGGATGCAGCAGCGTGCTAAATTCCTGATGAACTCGAGCAGGCTGAATATCAATGAGACTTTGGTGATAACCCTCTTCGGCATCACCTTTACGTACTTTGTGATAGCCAGAGATCAAACGAATTACGCGTGCCTGATGAGAGAGCGGCGGAGTGAAATCCGGGCTACTTGGGCCATATAAGGCGACCAAAGGACGATTCAGTGCGGCGGCAATGTGCATCAACCCGGAATCATTACTGACGATAGCCGCGCAATGTGCAATTAAGATAACCGCTTGTTCTAATTGCGTATCGCCGGCCAGATTTTTGCAGTGCGCTCGTGCTGATTCCGATAACGTCTGAACAATAGTGTCACCGGTTTCGCGATCTTTTGCGGAACCGAACAACACCACCTGGTACCCTTCGGCAATCAGTTGCTCGGCAAGCGCCGCGTAATGGTAGTGCGGCCAGCGCTTGGCTGGGCCAAATTCAGCGCCAGGGCAGAACCCTATAGCAGGACGATCGGCCGACAAAGAAAATTGCGCTGCTGTCATGCGCTTTTCATCTTCATCGACACGCAACTGCGGCCACAGTAAGGGCTGCGGCAACTGTTGTGCGGAGGCGATGGGTTTGTCGTAGCCCAGTGCAACATAGCGCTCCACCATCAGCGGAAACGCGGCTTTATCCAGCACACGCACATCGTTCAACACGCCATAGCGCATCTCACCACGCCAGCCGACACGGCGCTTAATACCTGCAAAGAACGGCACCAGCGCTGATTTGAACGAATTTGGCAGCACATAAGCACGGTCATAATTGCTGACCTGAAGGGATTTGCCCAAACGCCGCCTTTCACCCAGTGCCAAAGCGCCATGGCCCAGTGGCATCGCCAGCGCCTGATTGACTTCCGGCATCCGTGACAGCAGTGGCCGGCACCAGGCCGGCGCCATCACATCAATGACCGCATCCGGGTGCTCAGCCTTGAGCGTGCGATAGAGACTTTGCGACATCATCATATCGCCGACCCAGGAAGGGCCAATGACCAGAATTTTCATCGCTGGTGCCGGTTTCCTTATGCTTTACGATTGAGCCAGGTCATGTATTCACCCACGCCCTGAGCAACGGTTTTAAATGGCTTGTCATAACCCGCTGCGCGCAGATTGGTCAGGTCCGCCTGAGTGAATGCCTGATAGCGGCCTTTCAGTTTCTCAGGGAACGGGATGTATTCAATCTGGCCTTGCTGATGGAACTTCAGTACTGCATCGGCGACTTCCTGGAAGGATTCTGCACGGCCAGTACCACAGTTGTAGATGCCAGATACCCCGTTTTCCCAGCACCACAGGTTTACTGCAACGACATCGTCAACATGGATGAAATCGCGGCGGAAGTCGTCGCTACCTTCAAACAGTTTTGGATTTTCACCGTTGCTGATCTGCGTGTTGAGGTGGAATGCCACGCTCGCCATACCGCCTTTGTGACCCTCGCGAGGGCCGTAGACGTTGAAGTAGCGGAAGCCACACACAGGAGAATCGGCTTCCGGCAGAATCTGACGCACGTAGTGGTCGAACAGCATTTTTGAATAGCCATAGACGTTCAGCGGCTGCTCGTACTGGCGCTCTTCAATAAAGTTTTCATTGCGGCCACCGTAAGTGGCCGCTGAAGAGGCGTACAGGTAAGGAATTTCACGTTCCAGGCAGAAATGCAGCAAGTCTTTGGAGTACTGATAGTTGTTATCCATCATGTACTTGCCGTCCCACTCGGTGGTCGCCGAGCAGGCACCTTCATGGAACACCGCCTCGATTGGACCCAGATCTTCGCCGGACATGATGTAAGAGAGGAACTCTTCTTTGTCCATGTAATCCGCGATATCCAGATCTGCGAGGTTCACGAATTTGGTGCCATCTTTCAGATTATCCACCACCAGAATATCGGTAAGACCGCGATCGTTCAGCGCTTTAACAATGTTGCTGCCAATCATGCCAGCGCCACCGGTTACGATAATCATATGCTTTGCCTTTAAAGAGTTGGGGTGAAACAGGAGGTTTCACGCACGAATGCCTAACATCATAACATTTCAGCCCGAGACAGGCAGCCAGATGACTCCGTAACCGCTGCACAATTTGCATCCATCGCGTGAACTATGCTGCAAAACAAAGATTTCTCTGGCGGAAATGTCGGCACGATGCATCCTGATCAGTAATATGTTCCAAAATTTTGCTATCTGAGGAGCAGAATCATGTCCAGTCAGTTTTATTCGCAAATCCGTCAACAGCTTGTGACAACACGTAGCGATGGATTGTTCAAACAAGAACGTACCATCACGTCGGCGCAGCAGGCTGAGATCCATGTCGCTAATAGCCCTCCGGTGATTAACTTCTGCGCCAACAACTATCTCGGTCTGGCGAATCACCCCGCGCTTATTCAGGCCGCCAAAGAAGGCATGGATTCCCACGGCTTCGGCATGGCATCCGTGCGCTTTATCTGCGGCACGCAAGATATTCATCAGCAGTTGGAACAAAAGCTGGCGGCCTTTCTCGGCATGGAAGATGCCATCCTGTTTTCCTCTTGCTTCGATGCCAATGGCGGTCTGTTTGAAACGTTGCTCAGTGCGGAAGATGCCATCATCTCTGATGCACTCAATCATGCCTCAATTATCGATGGCGTACGCCTGTGTAAAGCCCAGCGCTATCGGTATGCCAACAACAATATGTCTGAGTTACGTGCTCGGTTAGAGGAAGCGCGTGATAAAGGTGCACGCCATATTCTGATCGCCACAGACGGTGTGTTCTCGATGGATGGCGTGATTGCCAATCTGCAAGGCATTTGCGATTTGGCCGACGAATTTGACGCATTGGTGATGGTTGATGATTCCCACGCAGTCGGTTTTGTCGGAGCGGCTGGACGTGGCACCCATGAATACTGCGGCGTAATGGATCGCGTAGATATCCTGACTGGCACATTAGGCAAAGCGCTAGGTGGTGCTTCAGGTGGCTATGTGGCTGCGAAAAAAGAGGTGGTTGAATGGCTACGCCAGCGTTCACGCCCTTACCTATTTTCCAACTCCCTGGCACCTGCCATCGTCGCCGCCTCGCTGCGGGTGTTAGACCTGCTCAGTGAAGGCGATGGGTTACGCCAGCGCCTTTGGGATAACGCCCGATTCTTCCGCGAGAAGATGACCGCAGCCGGCTTTACGCTGGCGGGTGCTGACCACGCCATCATCCCGGTGATGCTTGGCGATGCAAAAGTGGCTCAGCAGTTTGCCAGCCTGCTGCAAAAAGAGGGTATCTATGTCACCGGCTTCTTTTACCCGGTGGTGCCGCAGGGTCAGGCGCGCATTCGCACTCAGATATCTGCAGGCCATACGCAGGCACAGTTGGAACATGCCGTTGCCGCCTTTACGCGCATTGGTCAACAGTTGGGCGTGATTGCAGGAGCCGCAAAATGAAAGCACTAGCCAAGTTAAGAGCTGAAGAAGGCATCTGGATGGTGAAAGATGCGCCGATTCCGGAACCTGGTCACAACGACCTGCTGATTAAAATTCGTAAAACTGCAATTTGCGGCACCGATGTTCACATTTACAACTGGGATGATTGGTCGCGTAAAACCATTCCCGTTCCGATGATCACTGGCCATGAATATGTCGGCGAAGTCGTCGGTATGGGCGAAGAGGTAAGAGGCTTTACCCTTGGCGATCGTGTGTCCGGCGAAGGTCATATCACCTGCGGTCACTGCCGAAATTGCCGCGCCGGTCGCACTCACTTGTGCCGCAATACCGTGGGTGTCGGCGTCAATCGTCAGGGCTGTTTCGCCGAGTACCTGGTCATCCCTGCATTTAACGCTTTCAAGATTCCCGACAATATCTCTGACGAGCTGGCAGCGATTTTCGATCCCTTTGGCAACGCCGTGCATACCGCGCTCTCGTTTGATCTGGTCGGCGAGGACGTGCTGATCTCTGGTGCTGGTCCTATTGGTATTATGGCTGCAGCGGTGTGCAAACATGTGGGCGCACGCAATGTGGTCATCACCGATATCAATGATTATCGCCTCGGCCTGGCACGCCAGATGGGCGTGACACGCGCCGTAAATGTGGCGCAGGAAAATCTGCGCGATGTGATGGCTGAGTTGGGTATGACCGAAGGTTTCGATGTCGGGCTGGAGATGTCTGGCGCGCCTCCCGCGTTTCGCACCCTGCTGGAGGTGATGAACCATGGCGGGCGAATCGCCCTACTGGGCATTCCGCCGGGCGAGATGGCGATCGATTGGAATCTGGTGATCTTCAAAGGACTGTTCATCAAAGGCATCTATGGCCGCGAGATGTTTGAAACCTGGTACAAAATGGCAGCGTTGATTCAATCCGGCCTCGATTTAACGCCCATTATCACACATCGCTACCACATCGATGAATTCCAGCAGGGATTTGACGAGATGCGATCCGGGCGTTCAGGAAAAGTGGTATTGAGCTGGGATTAAGGATTCACAGGGAGGCTTTTGGGCCTCCCATGGCTTCACTTAATCAGCGCCAGATATTGCTGACAGATTGCCGCCGTATCAAATTCGGCAAAGGCATCCGCTGCTAACAACGGCGGGTGCTGATAAATGTCACACATTGCTGTTGCCAGCGATTCAGGATTGAGATCTGCCAGGCCGCGCGCTAAATCACCTTGCAACAGCCACATCGGGCCACCCGGACAACGCGTACTGACAACAGGCGTGCCACACAATATGGCTTCGATCAGCACATTACCAAAACCCTCGCTATCCGAACTGACAATCAGCATTGCCGCCCGGCTGATCCATGCATAAGGATTTTGTGTAAAGCCCTGGAAAATAACACGATTGGCAATCCCTAACGCTTGTGCCTGGGCTTCTAAAGCGGCTTTACGCTGTGCCGATCCCTGCCCCAATAACACCAACGGCAACTGAATATTGCTTAATGCGTAAGCCTTTAACAGGCGGTCATGCCGTTTGGTTTCGTGGAAGCGCCCGACATGCACCAGAAAACCAGACTCAGGCACTTCGGCGGGCTCTGCTGCCAACTGCCGAATCAGTGCAATATCGAACGGATTGCCAATTACCGCTTCGCCTGTGAGCTTCACAGCAAAGGCCTCTTTCAAATCCTCCAGCACGGCGGGTGAAACGCCGACTACGTTACGCCCCTGATAAACCTGCTGGATTTTACGCGCCTTTAACCAGCGTGATAATCCGGTGCGATGCCCAAGATAGGAGGCTGAAAACACGCCATGCAGGCAGAACCAGATTTTCTTCGCATCCAGCGCGCGACTTCGACGCACGATACGGTCGGTTTTGTGCAGATGAGACACCACAAGATCAAATTCACCTGCCGTTTTCTCCGCCTGTTGTACTGCTTCGTCCAGCAAACGGGCTCGACGACTCAGCTCGGTGAGTTTGCGCCAGGGTCGACGATTGGTGTCCAGAATGACCTGATAATCCACTCCCTGCGGCAAGGGGTACTCGCACACTTGTCGCAGGGAAAACAGTGATACACGGTGCCCCTGTGCCAGCATACCGGTGACCAGCGTCAGAACCACTCTTTCAGCGCCGCCGCCCGGCAATCCATCTATCACCATGAGTATGCGTTTTGACAAAATATTCTACCTGTCTGAATGAAATAACATGTGATTGCCTGCAGTCCTGGCCAGGATAGTAGCGCAGATCCTTCGTGCTTTTCGCCTGTTTCCTGCCCGGGCAAATAGTTTTGCGTCACTGAATGGCTCAGCGTAACATTGCGATTTTATTGGCTTCAGGCGGCGAACATGACCCGGCACGCGTTCCTTATTACCATTGACACTGAAGGCGACAACCTTTGGCGCAATCACCGTTCAATCACCACCGAAAATACCGGCTATCTGCCACGTTTTCAGGACCTGTGCGAGCGTTATGGTTTTAAACCCACCTGGCTGACCAACTATGAAATGGCGATGGATCCTGCTTTCGTGGAATTCGGCAAAGATGTCATCGCGCGCAAACAAGGTGAGATTGGCATGCATCTGCATGCATGGAACAGTCCGCCAGAAGCGCCACTCACCGATGATGACTGGCGTTGGCAGCCTTTCCTGGTCGAATACCCGGATACCGTGCTGCGCGATAAAGTCGTTTATATGACTGATCTGTTGGAGGAAAAGTTCCAGACGAAAATGCTGAGCCATCGTGCAGGGCGCTGGGCATTTGATGAACGCTATGCCGCCATTCTCACCGAACTAGGCTATCAGGTGGATTGTTCCGTTACCCCGCGCGTGAACTGGTCCTTCACACGCGGCGCACCACAGGGTAAAGGCGGCACAAACTATACAGATTTTCCGTTCAAACCTTATTTCATCGATCCGCAGGATATCTCACGCAGCGGCAACTCTTCACTGCTCGAAATCCCTATGAGTATTCAATACAAATACTCGCCTTTGATGAATACCTTCAAACAAAGTCTGTATCGACTTCGCGGCAAGCAAAAAAGCCCCGCCGTACATTGGCTGCGCCCGTCCGGCGGTAATCTTGCGGATATGCAACGTGTGGTCGAAATGTCGCTGGCAGAAGGCAATAATTACACGGAATTTATGCTGCACAGCTCTGAGTTCATGCCAGACGGCAGCCCAACGTTTAAAAACGAACGCGATATCGAACAGCTTTATGAGGATCTAGAGGCGCTCTTCAGTTGGTTAGCGCCCCGTTTCGTTGGCCAGACTCTGTCGGAATATCACGACAGTTTTAAGCTACAGCAGTAGTTTTAAGCTACAGCAGTCCGTACGTTAAGTTTCTGCCATGCCTGCCAGACCGTTTCCGGTGAGATATCACGACATTCTCCGGAATCGGTCTGCATAATCTGGTACTCACCCGACCATGGATGCCACAACGTCGCATTGGTATCGCCAAAGAACACCACCTGCTTTTTATGCAGCCCGGCGGCAAGATGCATCTGCCCCCCATCGCTACACAAAATTTGCTCGCAGCAATCAAAGCCTGCGATGACTTCTCGCACCGATGCGGTGGGATAGCGCGCTACGCGTGATGAATTGACCAACGCCATCAACTCATCAGCACGGGCCGCATCGCCTTTGTCGTGAGGATCCAGCGTGCCCTGCGGTGACCAAAACACCAGAACACGCGCCTGCTCATCTTCCAGCAGCTTATTGATAAAAGCCGCATAACTGGCTATCGGCCAGCGACGCTTAGGGCTGCGACTGCTGATGTGCACACCATAGACCCTTCCTGCTGAAGCAAAGCTTTGTGCAACACGCGCTTTGGCCGCTTCACGTTCTGCATCGGCGAGATAAAGATTCACAGATGGCACTTCAGGCAGGCTGTCAGTCAACGCAGAGAGATAAGAAAAGGTATGTTCGACCTGATGGCTGCCCTGAAAATCGCTTTTACGGAACGGATGATCCAGCTGAACGTCGGGCAAAGCAGCGCCAATAATATTGTGCGCGCCGGCCATTTTCGCCAGGCGTAAGCTGTATTTGCACGGCACCGGATTAGCCAAAATCGTGGCATCAAAGCGCGTTTTACGCAGTGCCAGCATGATTTTTACGCGCTGCCAGTAAACACCGAGTGTGGTTTCGTTCTTACCGCGATGTTTGGCTTTTTTGTAGACATACAGACGGTCAACGTGAGGATTATGGCTCACCACATCCTGAGCAATCTTATTAACCAGTAGGGTGATTTTTGCGTCAGGAAAAGTGCGTTTCAAACCTTCCAGCAGTGGAGTGGTACACACCATATCGCCAATGTTATCGCGTCGGATAACAAGGATGTTTTTCATACTGATGCCCAGGGTAAAAAGGATTGATGCCAAACATTCCGGCCAGAACCGTTCCTAAAAGCGCAAAAATGCCAGCGAGCTAACTACTTTTGACCATTAATGTCCAAAAAGTTCTGAATTTCTTAGCAATAATTAACGTTATAAAATCGTAAATAATTCATAAAACCATAACTAACAATGTCGCTTGATAATCCCGCACTTTCCATCATTACACCCATGTTCAACGCTGGCGCGATGTTCGAGACGTTTATGCAGTCTCTACTGGCGCAGTCGCTGACAGATCTCGAGATCATCATTGTCGATGATGGTTCCACCGATGGTTCAGGCGAACGAGCTGAGGCTTATACGCATCAATATTCTCAGGTGCGGGTTATTCACCAGGCTAATGGTGGCGTCTCACGGGCACGCAATGCCGGATTAGCCGTCGCAAAAGGCAAGTACGTCACATTCCCGGATGCAGACGACACCATGAGCCCAACCATGTATCAAATACTGGTTGAGATGGCCGAGCGAGACGATCTCGATGTCGCGCAGTGTAATGCGGAGTGGTTTTTCAAAGCCAGCCAGACGACCAAACCGTTGATTCCCCTGGATCGCTTAACCAGCACCGATGTATTGAGCGGCCCAGAATGGCTGAACACCGCACTGCAGACGCATCGATACATGCACGTGGTATGGCTGGGTATTTATCGCCGTGAACTGATTGAACAAAACAATCTCACTTTCGAACCGGGGTTACATCATCAGGATATTCCCTGGACCACAGAGTTCATGTTCAACGCCAGACGCGTGCGCTACACCGATCAAATGCTCTACCGCTACTACCTGCACGATGCCTCCATCAGCAACCGCAAACGTACCGGCCAACGAAATGTTGAGTATCAACGCCACTACCTGAAAATCGCGCAGATGCTGGAAGAGATCAATGCACGCTATCGCGATAAAGTTAAAATCTATCCCGTATTCCATTATCAAATCACGCATGAAGCCCTCAGCGTCTGCCATTCCATTCGCCGTGAACCGGAAGAGAGCGCACGGCAGGCGATGATTGCGGATCTGTTTGCCACGCAAACCCATAAACGTATGCTGCGGAATGCACGCGGCGCGCGGCAGTGGTATCAACTGCTGTTATGGCTGAGTCGGATTTATCGCTGGCGTAACAAATAAGCGTCGCGGCTGGCTTTCGCCCTATAGGGGTTTGCCCTACAATCAGCTCACTGAAATTTGAGATCATTTGAGTATGGCAAGCCCGATTCCAGTCCAATTTGCACCGAAAAATATTCTGCTGATCAAGCTGCGCCATCACGGCGATATGCTGCTGACCACGCCCGCTATCAATGCGCTGCGCCAGCGCTATCCAAACGCCAACATCGACGTCCTGTTGTATAAAGAGACGCGGCCGATGCTGGAAGCACACCCCGCTATTCGCCAGTTGCACATTATTGACCGCAACTGGAAAAAAGAGGGCGGCTGGCAGAAGTTCCGCCATGAGATGGCGCTGCTTTCAGCTGTACGTGCCTGCCATTATGACGTGGTCATTAACCTCGCCGATCAATGGCGCAGCGCGATTATCACACGTTTTTCAGCTGCGCCGGTGCGCATTGGTTTTGCCTACGCCAAACGTGATCACGCTCTGTGGCGTTGGTGCCATAACTATCTGGTTTCGACAAAAACACATAATCAATTGCACACCGTCGAGCAGAATATGGCGGCGCTTGAACCGCTAGGTATCAGCGCAGAAGGTGCAAAAGCCTCAATGCACTTTAGTGCGGCAGATAAACAGAAAGTGCAGGATGCATTGGTTCAGCAAAAGGTCAGCGGGCCATTTATCGTGTTACAGCCAACATCGCGTTGGGTATTCAAATGCTGGGAAGATGAAAAGGTCGCGCAGCTGATTGATACGCTCGCCGCCGATGGTCATACCATCGTGCTGACTGCCGCACCTGACAAGCATGAGCAAGCGATGATCGCTCACATTCAGTCGCTGTGCCATAGCCAGAATGTGGTTTCACTTGCCGGGCAGCTTTCATTGCCGCAATTGGCGGCATTGATTGATGCAGCGCAGCTGTTTATCGGTGTGGATTCTGCCCCCATGCACATGGCCGCCGCACTCGATACGCCCTGTCTTGCGCTGTTTGGCCCCACCAAACTGCAACACTGGCGTCCGTGGGGTGAAAACAATCGCGTGATCTGGGCCGGTGATTATGCACCGCTGCCTTCGCCAGACGACATCGATACCAAAACAGAACAGCGCTATCTCTCAGCCATTCCGGTGGATGATGTGGTGGCCGCCGCCAGGAGTTTTTTGCATGACTAAGTTACGCCTGGCGATTGTCCGGCAGAAATATCGTCCGGATGGCGGTGCCGAGCGTTTCATCTCGCGGGCGCTGGAAGCACTGGACAGCGAGCAGCTCGATCTGAATATCATCACACGCAGCTGGCAGGGCACACCCAATCCAGCCTGGCATCTGCACATCTGCAATCCCGCCAAATTTGGACGCGTATCGCGCGAACGCGGTTTTGCCCACGCGGCACGTGCATGTTGGGAACGTGAGAAGTTCGATATCGTGCAGAGCCACGAACGCATTGCGGGCTGCGATATTTTCCGCGCCGGTGATGGCGTCCATCGCGTGTGGCTGGAACAACGTGCGCGTATCGTCTCACCCTGGCAGCGCTTGAGCGCCAGCCTGAGTCCTTACCATCGTTATGTTCTGCAGGCTGAAGCAGAGATGTTCAATGCAGCATCACTGAAAGCGGTGATCTGTAACTCAGAGATGGTGAAGCAAGATATTTTGCGTCATTTCACGCTAGATGCCAGCAAAATCCATGTCATTCACAACGCCATCGATAGCCAACGTTTCCAGCCAGCAACTGAAGCTCAGCGCTACGCCATACGCCAGCAATTGACGCTGCCACAGGATGCCACGGTGATGATCTACGTGGGTTCAGGCTTTGAGCGCAAAGGCTTGAAAGCCGCCATTGAAGCACTCGCCCACAGCGATCGCTATCTGGTTGTGGTTGGCCAGGACAAACAACTTTCACGCTATCAGCAGCTGGCTAACCAGCTTAATTGCCTTGATCGCTTGCGCTTTGTTGGCGTGCAGCAGGATGTGCAGCCCTATTATCACGCCGCTGACGCCTTACTGTTGCCCACGCTTTATGATCCTTTTCCGAATGTGGTGCTTGAAGCGATGGCCTGCGGTTTGGCCGTGATTACCAGCACCGGCTGTGGCGGCGCAGAATTTATTCAAGCCGGTCAGGAAGGCTTCGTTTGTGATGCATTAGATATCAAGGCATTAAATGACGCCATTGTCGCCACACCTGCACTTTCGCAGAATTCTGCCATGGGTGAAGCCGCACGCCGCAGAATCGAACCTTTTGGTCCACAGCGGCTGGCGCAGTCCCTGACTTCACTCTATCAGCAGGTGCTGAAGACCAGCTGACGAAGTGGTATGAGCAGGCGGTCAGTTTCTGATAACATGCCGCCTTTCATGTGTTTTTTGACGCGAATCTGTCGTAACGATAACTATGACAACTCTATACACAGCCCTGCTCTATTTAATACAGCCACTGATCTGGCTGCGCCTGTGGCTGCGCGGTCGAAAAGCACCGGCCTATCGTAAACGCTGGTCAGAACGCTACGGCTACTGTGTGGGAAAAGTTGAACCGCACGGCATTGTGCTGCATTCGGTTTCTGTGGGTGAAACACTGGCCGCCGTGCCGCTGGTACGCGCATTGCGCCATCGCTATCCTACTCTGCCGATCACCGTGACTACCATGACGCCAACCGGTTCCGAACGCGCTCAGTCCGCGTTTGGTAAAGATGTGCATCATGTCTATCTGCCCTATGATTTGCCCGGTTCGATTAACCGTTTCCTTGATACCGTTGAACCTCGTCTGGTGATCATCATGGAGACCGAGTTGTGGCCGAACATCATCCGTATTCTGCACCAGCGCCAAATTCCGCTGGTCATTGCCAATGCCCGTCTGTCAGAGCGCTCGGCCAAAGGCTATAAAAAGCTCGGTGGCTTTATGCGCGATTTGCTGCAGCGTATTACGCTGATTGCGGCGCAGAACAACGAGGATGCTGAGCGTTTCCTGAGCCTGGGCCTCAAGCGTACGCATCTCGCCGTCACTGGTAGCCTGAAGTTTGATATCTCCGTGACGCCAGAGTTGGCGGCCCGTGCGGTCACGTTGCGCCGTCAATGGGCATCGCGCCGTCCGGTGTGGATCGCCACCAGTACACATGAGGGTGAAGAGACCATCATCCTTGATGCGCATCGTCGCCTGTTGCAGCAATTTCCCGATCTGTTGCTGATTCTGGTGCCACGCCATCCTGAACGTTTCAAAGATGCCTGCGAGCTAACGCAAAAGCGCGGTTTCAGTTTCACTCTGCGCAGCAGCGGTGAGATTCCGTCTGGCGCAACGCAGGTCGTGATTGGCGACACCATGGGTGAATTAATGCTGCTGTACGGCATCGCCGATATCGCCTTTGTTGGTGGCAGTTTGGTAGAACGCGGCGGTCATAATCCGCTGGAACCGGCTGCCCATGCCATTCCGGTGCTGATGGGGCCGCATATCTGGAACTTCAAAGATATCTGCGCCAAATTGCAGCAGGCTGAAGGCCTGATCACCGTCACGGACGTGGTTTCGCTGGAGAAACAGGTGGCCAATCTGCTGCAGGATGATGATTACCGCCGCTATTACGGCCGCCACGCAGTCGAAGTGCTGCATCAAAATCAGGGCGCATTGCAGCGTCTGCTACAGTTACTCGAACCACATTTGCCGCCACGAGCTCATTAACGCATGCCACAACGCCAACGTCTTTCCGTGGTGATGATCGCCAAAAACGAAGCTGAATTGCTGCCGGAGGCGCTGGCCTCAGTGAGCTGGGCAGATGAGATTGTGCTGCTGGATTCAGGCAGCCAGGATAACACCGTAGCAGTGGCCCGCGCGCACGGCGCGCAGGTGCATCAGGCTGAAGGCTGGGCGGGCTTCGGCAAGCAGCGCCAGCGTGCACAAGCCCATGCAAGCGGCGATATGATTCTGATGCTGGATGCCGATGAGCGTGTCACGCCCGAGTTACGCCGCGCGATTGAAAACGTACTGGAGCAACCACCCTCTGATACTGTTTATTGCCTGGGACGCAGCAATTTGTTCCTTGGCCGCTTTATGCGCCATAGTGGCTGGTATCCGGATCGCGTGATGCGCCTCTATCCTCGCGTACTCAATTACAATGACAATCTGGTGCACGAATCGCTGGAAACTCAGGGCGCACCGGTGGTGACGTTACCAGGCGATCTCCAGCATCTCACCTGCCGCGATTTGATTGCTTTCCAACGTAAACAGATGAATTATGCCGAAGCCTGGGCGCAAGAACGTTTTCAGCGAGGCAAGCGTTGTGGCATCTTCTCGATTTTCAGCCACACGTTAGGCGCATTCCTTAAGACGTTGCTGCTGCGCGCCGGATTCCTCGACGGCAAGCAGGGCTGGATTCTGGCCGTCGTCAACGCGCAATACACCTTTAACAAATACTCAGCGCTCTGGGCGCTGCATCACACCTCAACACAAGGTCGCGTATGAGCACCAAAGCGATTTATCCCGGCACGTTCGATCCCATCACGTTGGGCCATGTGGATATTGTGACGCGCGCGGCGCAGATGTTTGATCGCATCGTGGTTGCTATTGCCGCCAGCCCCAGCAAAAAGCCGCTGTTTACACTCGATGAGCGCGTGGATTTGGCACGGCAGGCCACTCAACACTTAGCCAATGTTGAGGTGCTGGGTTTTAGCGATTTGATGGCGAACTTCGCCAAAGCGCAAAATGCCAATGTGCTGGTGCGAGGACTGCGTGCGGTGTCAGATTTCGAATATGAACTGCAGCTGGCACAGATGAACCGTCATTTGCTACCTACACTGGAGAGCGTGTTTCTGATGCCGTCCGAAGGATTCTCATTCGTGTCATCATCGCTGGTGAAGGAAGTGGCGCGTCATAAAGGTGATGTGCAGGCATTTCTGCCTGCCGTGGTGCATCAGGCATTGCTGACAAAACTGGCGCAGCCCTGATTAATGCTGGCAGCGAGGGCACCAGAAGGTGCTGCGCTGGCCATGTTTGCCGCTGACGATTGGCGTACCGCAGGCTCGGCAGGGTTCGCCCGCCCGACCGTACACCTGCAATTCCTGGGCAAAGTAGCCAGGCTTTCCATCGGTTTGCAGGAAATCACGTAGCGTGGTACCGCCTTGCTCAATCGAACGCAGCAAGACGGCCTTGATTGTCGCCACCATCAACTCCGCTTCATCACGACTCAAACTCATCGCCGATCGATCGGGTAAGATCCCGGCGGTAAACAGTGATTCACTGGCATAAATGTTGCCCACGCCAACCACCACTTTGTTATCCATCAGCCACTGTTTAATGACCGTGCGCTTTCCACGTGACTTCTCAAACAGATAAGCACCATCGAATTCGCTGCTGAGCGGTTCAGGACCGAGATGTGCCAGTACGCTGCTGCCTTCAAGCTCAGAGGCCCACAGCCATGCACCAAAGCGACGTGGGTCGGTGTAACGCAGCACCTTGCCGTTACTCATCACCAAATCGACGTGGTCGTGCTTAGCCGCGGGTTGCTCACCCGGTAACATGCGTAAACTGCCAGACATGCCGAGGTGAATGATGATCCAGCCGTGGGGTAATTCCAGCAGCAGGTATTTTGCGCGCCGTTGCACGCTCAACACTGGTTGGTCGCTCAGCGCATGAATTTCGTGCGAGACCGGCCAGCGCAGGCGTGAATTACGCACAATCGCATGCAAAATCGTTGCGCCCACCATATGTGGCTCAATACCACGTCGGCTGGTTTCTACCTCTGGTAATTCAGGCATGTCATCTCCTCAACAAATCGCAGAAACAAAAAACCCGGCCGAAGCCGGGTTTTTCGCAAGAACACCAAAATTACTTAATTTTGGCTTCTTTGTAGATCACGTGCTGACGTACAACCGGATCGAACTTTTTCAGTTCCAGTTTCTCTGGTTTAGTACGTTTGTTCTTCGTGGTGGTATAGAAGTGACCTGTACCAGCAGAGGAAACCAGCTTGATCTTCTCACGAATACCTTTAGCCATGATTCAATTCCTTAGTACTTAGTACTTCTCACCACGGGCGCGGATTTCGGTCAGAACCGTATCAATGCCCTTTTTATCAATAACACGCATACCTTTAGCAGATACACGCAGAGTAACGAAGCGCTTTTCGCTCTCAACCCAGAAACGGTGAGAGTGCAGGTTCGGCAGGAAACGGCGTTTCGTCGCGTTCATTGCGTGGGAACGGTTGTTACCCGTTACCGGACGCTTTCCAGTTACCTGGCAGACTCGTGACATTTCTATTCTCCAAAAATCAAATCAGCTCGAGCTTTAAAAACTAGGTTTTGGCCGCCTCGTCAGGCCTTAGCCCGCCCAAGCGAGTTCCATGTGAACCCGCTAAGCTGGCCCAAACGCCAAACCCGAGATTCTCAAAGGTGGCGTAGTATACGCCGCTCAGCCCAAGTGCTCAAGTCCCGAACAAATAAAGATCCCGATGGATCGCGCGAAAATGCATCATTTCTGCGCAATCGGATGGTTATTTTACAGCCAACCGCGCTCAGCGAAGGAGGTATACTCGCCGTGACCGATCACCAAATGATCAAGTAAGCGAATATTCAGCAGCGCGCAAGCCTGCCCGACTTTACCGGTAATATCACGATCGGCGCGACTGGGCTCGGCTATGCCGGAAGGATGATTATGCGCCAAAATCACGGCGGCCGCGTTGAGTTTTAACGCTTCGCGCACAATTTCACGTGGATGCACTTCGACACTGGCAATACTGCCGGTAAACATCTTTTGCGCCTGCAAAACCCGATGCTGATTATCCAGGAATAGCGCCATAAAAACCTCTCGCTCCTGATGCGCCAGCACGCTTTGCAAGTAATGCCTTGTCACCTGTGGATTCTCCATCACATTTTCTCGCGCCAGCTGACTGGCGAAAAAACGTCGCCCCAGTTCAGCCACTGCATGCAGTTGGGTAATTTTGGCCGTGCCTACGCCTTTAATCACGCTCAGTTCTGTTTCATTTGCGGTCATGATGCGATATAGCGAGCCAAACTCATTAAGCATTTGTCGCGCCAGCGCCATCACCGGAATACCGTGGCTGCCGGTGCGCAAAAAAATCGCTAACAGTTCTGCATCGCTCAATGATTCTGCGCCTGTGATGGCCAGTTTTTCTCGTGGGGCCAGTTCCGTCATGACATTCTCCTTCCTGGGTCAGGGCGATTGTGCGTATTTGCCAGGAGGCATACCAGCAAGCCGGTCGCGATTTCAGAGCCATCTCGCAAAGGGCGCAGGCCGTGAAAAGGCGGTCGCTGGATTTTGTGATAAAGTTGCCTGCATCTGCCGCATCACAGCGGCAATCCGTTTTGAGTTGAGGCAAAGAACATGACGGGATTAGCCGGAAAAAAAATTCTGCTCGGCGTCAGCGGCGGTATTGCTGCTTATAAAACACCCGAGTTGGTTCGTCGTCTGCGCGATCGTGGCGCAGAGGTGCGTGTCATGATGACTGATGCAGCGAAAGCCTTTATCCCTCCGCTCAGCTTACAAGCCGTTTCCGGATATCCGGTGCTGGATGATTTACTCGACCCTGCCGCTGAAGCCGCTATGGGCCATATCGAGCTGGCGAAATGGGCTGATCTGATTGTACTGGCCCCCGCGACCGCCGATTTGATTGCACGCATCACGGCAGGGATGGCTAACGATTTGGTCACCACGGCTTGTCTCGCCAGCGCAGCGCCTCTGGCCATCGTGCCGGCCATGAACCAACAGATGTACCGCGCGCCGATTACCCAGGAGAATCTTCAGCGTCTGGATCAGCGAGGCGTTCTGATTTGGGGGCCGGACAGCGGCAGCCAGGCCTGCGGCGATGTAGGTCCCGGCCGCATGCTTGATCCGCTGGCAATTGTCGCTCATGCGCTGGAGTGGGCCGCGCCCGTCAACGATCTGCAACATCTCAACATTATGATCACCGCGGGCCCAACCCGTGAGGCGCTGGACCCGGTTCGTTACATTAGCAATCACAGCTCCGGTAAAATGGGATTCGCCATTGCCGCCGCCGCCGCAAAACGTGGCGCAACGGTGACACTGGTGGCGGGCCCGGTCACACTGCCTACGCCCGCTGGCGTCACGCGCGTTGATGTGGGGAGTGCACTGGAAATGGAAGCGGCGGTGATGGCGCAAATCAGCCAACAACATATTTTCATTGCCAGCGCTGCCGTGGCAGACTACCGGGCGGCAAACATTGCCGCAGAGAAAATCAAAAAACAGGGTGGCGATGATAACGTCACGCTGCAGTTGGTGAAGAACCCGGATATTGTCGCAGGCGTAGCGGCATTACAGAAACATCGCCCTTATGTGGTGGGATTTGCTGCCGAAACCCAGAATGTGGAAGAATACGCGCGGCAAAAACGGGTGCGAAAAAATCTGGATCTGATCTGCGCGAACGATGTGGCGCAGGCAGGACAGGGATTCAATAGCGACACCAATGCTCTTCACCTTTTTTGGCAGGAAGGAGAGAAAGTCTTACCGCTCAGTGATAAGACGCTCCTTGGCCAACAATTAATAGACGAGATTGTCAGCCGTTATGATGAAAAAAATCGACGTTAAAATTCTGGATGCGCGCGTGGGTAACGAATTCCCACTGCCAACTTATGCCACCTCGGGTTCTGCGGGTCTCGATCTGCGTGCTTGCCTTGATGGTGCACTGGAGATCTCCCCAGGCATGACCACGCTGGTGCCAACTGGTCTGGCGATTCACATTGCTGACCCTGCGCTGGCCGCTGTGATTTTGCCCCGCTCAGGTCTGGGCCATAAGCATGGAATCGTGCTGGGCAACCTGGTGGGCTTAATCGACTCCGATTATCAGGGCCAACTGATGGTCTCCGTCTGGAACCGTGGTCAGGATAGCTTTACGCTGCAGCCTGGCGACCGTTTGGCACAACTGGTCTTTGTTCCGGTGGTACAAGCCGAATTCAACCTGGTGGAAGATTTTGACACCAGCGATCGCGGCGCCGGCGGTTTTGGCCACTCTGGTCGTCAGTAACACGCGACACTTTTCGCAAGCCATCTTTTTATCTCTCGTCGCTACGGGCCAAACTGCTTGTGGCTGACGAGGCAGTATTGCCTGTTTTTGGTGAATTTCAGGGGTCTTGAAGGTCATGGCAGAAAAAAAAGCCGCGAAACGGAATCGTCGCGAAGAGATTTTGCAGGCGCTAGCGCAAATGCTGGAGTCGGGCGATGGCAGTCAGCGAATCACCACCGCCAAGCTGGCAGCCAATGTAGGCGTTTCGGAAGCGGCACTCTACCGCCACTTCCCGAGCAAAACGCGTATGTTCGACAGCCTGATCGAGTTTATTGAAGACAGTCTGATTACCCGCATCAATCTAATCCTGAAAGATGAGAAAGAAACACTCGCACGACTGCGTTTAATCGTGCAGCTGATTCTGGGATTTGGTGAGCGTAATCCGGGGCTGACACGCATTTTGACTGGCCACGCGCTGATGTTTGAACAGGATCGCCTGCAAGGGCGTATCAATCAGTTGTTCGAACGCATTGAGGTGCAGCTGCGTCAGGTGATGCGAGAAAAGAAAATGCGTGATGGGGAAGGCTTCCAGACTGATGAAACGCTGCTGGCGAGCCAGTTGCTGGCGTTCTGCGAAGGGTTGCTTTCCCGCTATGTGCGATCTGAATTCCGCTATCGCCCAACCACTGATTTTGACAGCCGCTGGCCACTGATTGCGGCACAGTTAGTTTAGCGATTCATCAGGCGCGCCCATGATTGGGCGCGCGATAAAATACCTTGGTTCATCATCCGGTCGCCAGCGATGGCGGCCGTGATAAAGCCGCGGTGTTAAATACCGTACTCTTTACGATACGCCCGCACTTTCGCCAGATGGTCTGCCATTTCCGGCTTCTCTTCCAGATAATCAATCAGTTCCGCGAGCGTAATGATCGCCGTGACCTTGCACTGATAGTCACGTTCCACTTCCTGAATGGCGGAGATATCACCACGGCCGCGCTCCTGGCGATCCAGCGAAATCATGACGCCCGCCAATGTGGCATTGTGCGCGCTGATGATGTCCATCGATTCACGAATAGCGGTACCTGCGGTGATCACATCATCCACCAGCATCACTTTACCCTGCAGCGGGCTACCGACCAGCAAGCCGCCTTCACCGTGGTCTTTGGCTTCTTTACGATTGAAGCAGTAAGGCACATCGCGATCATGATGATCGGCCAGTGCGACGGCCGTGGTGGTGGCAATCGGAATCCCTTTGTAGGCCGGGCCAAACAGCAGATCAAAATCAACGCCGCCATCCACCAGCGCCTGCGCATAGAAACGTCCCAGCAGCGCTAAGTCACGGCCAGTATTGAATAAACCGGCATTAAAGAAGTATGGGCTTTTACGACCCGATTTCAGGGTGAACTCACCAAACTTCAGCACCCCTTTGTTCAGGGCGAATTCAATAAACTGACGCTGCCAGGCTTTCATTTCTCACTCCTCAAATAAAGAAAAGGCGACTCTATGGTCGCCTGTTATATCAATTTGTTAGCGCTGCTTTTTGCGCCTGAATCAACTGCTCAATGCCGCCTCGCGCCAGCGCCAGCAGCTGCAGTAATTCCTCATGGCTGAACGGCTCGCCTTCGGCGGTGCCCTGCACTTCAATCATGCGGCCATCTTCAGTCATGACGACGTTCATATCGGTTTCAGCCGCAGAATCTTCCACGTACTCAAGATCGCACAGCGCTTCACCGCCAACGATACCGACCGAAATCGCCGCCACCATGCCTTTTAACGGGCTGGCTTTTAACTTGCCCGCTGCAACCAGCGCATTCAACGCATCGGCTAACGCGACGCATGCACCGGTAATCGACGCAGTACGCGTGCCACCGTCGGCCTGAATCACGTCGCAGTCCAGTGTGATGGTGAACTCGCCCAACGCATCCAAATCCACTGCGGCACGCAGCGAGCGAGCAATCAGACGTTGAATTTCCAGCGTACGGCCACCTTGCTTACCTTTGGCCGCTTCGCGCGCCATACGGCTGTGGGTGGAACGCGGCAACATGCCGTATTCCGCAGTGACCCAGCCCTGACCTTTGCCTTTGAGGAAACGTGGCACACCCTCTTCAACGGTGGCGGTGCACAGCACTTTGGTTTCACCGAACTCAACCAGCACGGATCCTTCTGCATGTTTGGTGTAGTGACGAGTGAGGGTGACGGGACGCACTTCAGATGCGTTACGGCCTGCTGGACGCATGGTTTCTCTCCGGCTTACTTAGGTTTGGCTGCGCATTATACGGACTTCGTGCGCGGCTGTCCTGCCTACATGCGGCACTTTTCCCGGATGAAATTTCGCCTCAGCTGTGGCTAAATGCGCCCTTTCCTCTCATAAAAAGACAAATGATGACAGCAATACTCCATTTCCTGCTGGCGCTGGTGGTGATCTTCGCCCTTGCGCTATTGGTCAGTCATGACCGCAAACTGATTCGCCCACGTTTTATTATTCAATTGCTGGTGGTTGAAGCGGCACTGGGTTGGTTCTTCCTGCATTCTGCGGGCGGCCAGTCTGTGGTGACCGCTGTCGGCGGCTTCTTCGAAACCTTATTGACCTTTGCTGCGCAAGGTACCGATTTTGTGTTCGGCAATATGGCGAAACAGGGACTGGCGTTTATTTTCCTCGGCGTGCTCTGTCCGATTGTGTTCATTTCCGCCCTGATCGGCATCTTGCAGCACTGGCGTATTCTGCCGTTGTTGATTCGTCTGGTCGGTACCCTGCTGTCGAAGGTGAACGGGATGGGCAAACTTGAATCATTCAATGCCGTGAGTACGCTGATTCTGGGTCAATCGGAGAACTTCATCGCCTATAAAGGTATCCTCGGCGATATCTCCGCACCGCGCATGTACACCATGGCCGCAACTGCGATGTCGACGGTGTCGCTATCGATTGTCGGTGCTTACATGTCGATGATTGATGCAAAATATGTGGTTGCCGCACTGCTGCTGAATATGTTCAGTACCTTCATTATCCTGTCGATCATCAACCCGACACGCCCGGAAAATGAAGAACGCATTGCACTGGATAAGCTGCACGAAGACCAGAGCTTCTTTGAGATGCTGGGCGAATACATCCTGGCAGGTTTTAAAGTGGCGATGATTATTCTGGCGATGCTGATTGGATTTATCGCCCTGATCGCCGCCATTAACGCTCTGTTTGCCGCGGTATTTGGCTACAGCTTCCAGCAACTGCTTGGCTATGTCTTCTATCCGTTTGCGTGGTTGATTGGCATTCCTTCTGCCGATGCCCTGCAAGCGGCAAGCATCATGGCGACCAAACTGGTAGCCAATGAATTCGTGGCCATGATTGAGCTGAAGAAAGTCGCTGCGGGAATGTCACCGCGCGGTCTCGGCATTCTGTCCGTGTTTTTAGTGTCTTTTGCTAACTTTGCCTCAATTGGCATCGTGGCGGGAGCGATTAAAGGACTGAATGAGCGCCAGGGCAATGTGGTATCGCGCTTTGGCTGGAAGCTGGTTTATGGTTCCACACTAGTGAGCCTGCTGTCAGCCGCGTTTGCAGGATTGTTCATTTAATCACAGCGGAGCGGCCTGCTAGCCGCTCTTTACAGGGGCGCGCCCATCAAAGCGGCCCTGTTCTGCTTTAGAACGCGACACACACCAGCGAATCGACACGCATCACCGACTCCTGATCGAAGCGCGTTTTATAAATGTCGCGCAGCGCATTGATGCTGTCAGAACTTGCACGGCCCGGCTGATGTATCAGCATTAACGCTTTGCTGTTTTCACGCGCCAGCTTTCCACCCTCTCCCAGCCACTGACCTTTACCGTCATACACTGAAAGCCCATCTTTGAATCGTGGCGTGACATCATTATCAACAAATTGCTGCCATTCGCTGCTGCTGATGACGCCGCCTTTCGGCTTGTTCATCCCAAACCACAGGGTGGTTTGCATCATGATGTCTCCTGAGCCGCACACGGCAACAGGGGCGGTATTGGGTAGAATTTGTTCACGAGGTGCAGCGGGTGTCTGGCATCCGGCCAGAAAGAAGACGATAGCCAACGGCATCGCCAATTTATTCAGCATCATAGCCTCAGACTGTTTAAGTATCACACTGGACATCATAGGGTGTGAATGATGGATACGTCATCCTTTTCACTGAAAGTTGCGCGCGGCGTTAGCTCATTGCGCTTATGCCTATCATGGTTTGGCTGCCATCACTATAATGCGATGAACATTCCTGAAAATGAGTACAAGCTTATGATCCGCAGCATGACCGCTTACGCCCGCCGTGAAGCAAAAGGCCACTGGGGCAGCGCAGCCTGGGAAATCCGTTCGGTAAACCAACGCTATCTGGAAACCTACATCCGTCTGCCGGAACAATTTCGTAGCCTGGAGCCGGTGATTCGCGAGCGTATCCGTAATCGCCTGACGCGCGGTAAAATCGAGTGCAACCTGCGCTTTGATGCCGACCCCAGTGCACAAGGTGAGCTGCAACTGAATGAGGCGTTGGCGAAACAGCTGGTGCGATCCGCCAACTGGGTGAAGATGCAGACCGACGAAGGCGCGATCAATCCGCTGGATATTCTGCGCTGGCCTGGCGTGATGTCAGCTCAGGAACAGGATCTGGATGCTATCAATACCGAACTGCTGACCGCACTCGACGGCACACTGGATGACTTCATCATTGCTCGTGAAAGCGAAGGCACTGCGCTCAAAACCCTGATTGAGCAGCGTTTAGAAGGCGTGTCGCTGGAAGTCAGCAAGGTGCGTGCGCAGATGCCGGAAGTGGTGAAGTGGCAGCGTGAACGTCTGGTCAGCAAACTGGAAGAAGCGGAAGTACAGCTGGAAAATACGCGCCTTGAGCAAGAACTCGTCATGATGGCGCAGCGCATTGATGTGGCGGAAGAGCTGGATCGTCTGGATGCGCACGTCAAAGAGACCTACAACATCCTGAAGAAGAAAGAAGCGGTTGGTCGCCGTCTCGACTTTATGATGCAAGAGTTCAATCGTGAGTCGAACACACTGGCCTCTAAGTCGATCAATGCCGATATCACGGCGTCAGCTATTGAGCTGAAGGTATTGATTGAGCAGATGCGCGAGCAGATTCAGAACATCGAATAACACCTCATTCGGCTGGTGTTAAAAAAAGCCCGGTGATCCGGGCTTTTTTGCCCGCTCAGCATGCCCAGTGCGTTTCGTTTATCCTTTAGACCAATTTGCAGACTTTGCAATGTAAAGATTGTGAAAGCTTTGATGATGATGCATGTCAATGGCTGACCAAACATGACTGTGAATCAACCTTAGGGACTTTCACAGTAAGAAATTATGTTGTTGTTTTTCATCAACTATTTATTTTCATTCCATGAATCTTCCGTTGAAAATACGCTTCCTCAATGAAACCTCTCCATCCTAAAGATTGCAGAGATTACGTTTCTTTGAGGGCACTATTTGCTAATCTACTGGTCGTAATTAACACAGCCGTACCGCCAGGAATTCATGGACACCCTTCTTTGTGCGATACACCCACTCTTTCCCTGAAGGCGTTATGAAGAAAAACGGGCAGTTCAATTCTAAACTTTTGCATCCCCGCTACTGGTTTACCTGGTTTGGGCTGGGTGTGCTGTGGCTGCTGGTGCAGCTTCCCTATCCTATTTTAATTCGGCTTGGCGCCTCTGCCGGCAAGCTGTCGCGTCACTTTCTGAAGCGTCGTGAGCGCATTACCCGCCGCAATATTGAACTCTGCTTCCCGCATATCAATGAGGAAGATAAAGAGGTATTGATCGCCGGTAATTTTGAATCCCTTGGTATGGCGCTGGCAGAAACCGGTATTGCCTGGTTCTGGTCGGATGCGCGCGTCCGCCGTTATTTCCAGGTTGAAGGCCTGCACAACCTGCAAAATGCGCAGCAAAACCATCGCGGCGTGATGGCGATTGGTGTGCATTTCATGTCGCTTGAGCTGGGTGGCCGCATTACCGGACTGTGCCAGCCAATGATGGCGATGTATCGCCCTCACAATAATCAGGCAATGGAGTGGGCGCAGACAAAAGGTCGTATGCGATCGAATAAGGCGATGATTGATCGTCGCGATCTGCGCGGTATGGTGCAGGCATTGAAACAGGGCGAAGCCGTCTGGTTCGCGCCAGATCAGGATTACGGCCCGAAAGGCAGCGTGTTCGCTCCGCTGTTTGCTGTCGAAAAAGCGGCTACCACCAATGGCACCTTCGTATTATCGCGTCTGGCTAAACCGGCCATGCTAACGATAGTGCTGATCCGCAACAGCGATAAGAGCGGTTATCAGCTCATCATTCAACCGGAGTTGCAAAACTATCCGTATGAAGATGAAGCGGCTGCCGCGGCTTACATGAATAAAGTGATCGAGAAAGAGATCCTGCGCGCACCTGAGCAGTACTTATGGCTGCACCGCCGCTTTAAAACTCGCCCACCGGGTGAAGCGTCACTTTACGTCTAATCTGTTGATGCAGCAGGCCTTCGCCTGCTGCCCCTTCTGCACTGCTCACATTTACCAACCATTCTTAACGAAAAACAGGTTTGTCAAAAATTGCACAGACTCATGTAATGGTCTGCTCTCTTCTATTCTGACCAAAAACATGAACCTGCTACTTACCACCAAACCACGCGCGCTGCTGGCGCTTGCCGTGGCCAGCGCTCTGCTGACCGGTTGTGCCAATCCGCACGGCTTACATCCTCATAACTCTCTGCTTGATGCCAACTCACTGCAAGCCAAAGCATCCCTTAGCGGCGCGCATTTCAGCGCAGCAAACTGGCCAAAAACCGAATGGTGGCAGGGATTTAACGATCCACAACTGAATCGGCTCATTGCCGATGCTATGACTTCAAGCCCGGATTTGCAGGTGGTGAACGCGCAGGCAGACAAAGCCAATGCGCAGGTCATTGCCGCCGAGGCTGAGCGCTATCCCGATGTGGATCTTAATGCCGGGATCACGCGTTCCCGTGTGGCAAAAGTCGACGACCCGCTTCTGCAAGGTAAAAGCTACAGCACGCTGCGCACGGCCAATATCGGCATGAGCTACACCTTTGACCTGTGGGGCGGCAAGAAAGATGCAGCAGAAGCCGCGCTAGGTCAGGCGCGCGCCAGTGAGTTGGATCGCCAGGCCAGCCAGTTGACGCTCGCCGTCAACGTGACGCGCGCCTGGAATAACCTCAACCTGGCCTGGTCGAACGCTGAACTGGCAAAACAGAATGCCGACCGTTCCAGTGGCATCGCCAAAATTCAGCAGCAGTATGTCAGCGCCGGTTTAACGTCCGACTATCAATACAAGCAGGCGTTATCGCAGCAAAAAACCGCTGAAGCCACCCTGACCGAAGCCAAACAGAATGTCACCGATGCTGGCATTCAACTTTCCACGCTAATTGGTAAAGGGCCGGATTACTGGCACCAACTGAAAGCGGCGAAAATGGATGTCCCCATTGCCGCCACGCTGCCGGGTAATATTCCGGCGGAGCTACTGGGTCGTCGCCCGGATGTGGTGGCAGCACGCTGGCGCGTAGAAGCAGCATCAAAACAAATTGCCGCAACGAAAACCGAGTTCTATCCCAACATCAACCTGGTGGCGGAAGCCGGTACCCGTTCACTGCTCGGCGATGCATTTTTCGGTGCACCCAGCCGGTTCTTTAACGTGGGTCCAAGTCTGTCTCTGCCGATCTTCGATGCCGGCAAGCGCCGCGCCGATTTAGCGGAAAGTGACGCTAACTATGATCTGGCTGTCGCGCAGTACAACAAGCTGCTGATTGGTTCCCTGGGGAATATCAGCGATACCATTACGCAACTGCAGTCGATTCAGGATCAGCTGGCGCAGCAGCAGAGCGCGAATCAACTCATTCATAGCGCATGGGATGATTTAAACCGTGAATACACCGCAGGATTGCGTCCGTACCTTGATGTGCTAACCATCCAGAACCAACTCATCGAGTCCGATCAGAAACTGGTGGCATTGCAGGCGCAGCAGATCAATCTGGCAGTGGTATTAATTGAAGACCTGGGCGGCGGATTCCAGAACACTGACACTTCAGTGAAGGAATAAGCTGACGGCTGGCATTCTGCCGCACATTAATGAATGATAGTCCGCACCTGGAATACTCTGCGGACTATCATGATGGAACAGAATGCCAATGCCGGCTGGTTACGCCCGCTTATCGCTGACCGACTGACGCCTTACCTCGAAATTGATGCGACACACCTGCAACGCAATCTGCAACACATGCAGCAAAAAGCCGATGCCGCAGGTGTCACGCTGCGTCCACATATCAAAACGCATAAAAGTGTCTGGATTGCCGAACAGCAACGCCAGTTAGGTGCGCGTGGTATTACCGTGTCAAAACCTAGTGAGGGTGTTGCCTTTATCCTCGGTGGGGAGCGCGATTTGCTGCTGGCTTATCCCGTTGTTCACGCCGATACACTCACTGAATTACTGGCTGTCGCCGTGCAATATCAGGCGCGTGTCACCTGTATTGCCGACTGTACTCTCGGCGTCACGGCAATCGCTCAAGCGCATCGCCAGCAGCCCACGTGTGAATTGTCTATCGCCATTAAAGTCGATGTGGGGTTGCATCGCGTGGGAGTGGATCCGCACAGCGGTGAGGCCGTGGCATTGGCGCAGCAGATTAAAGCAGCGGGATTGCCTTTTGCCGGACTGGTTTCGCACGCCGGCCATGCTTACGGCGCGGGTCATGCCGAGGCTATCGCTGAAGTTGCACAGCAGGAAATCATGTTAATGAACCAGGTTCAGCAGCAATTGATCGCTGCAGGCTTTGCGCGTTGCCGCATTTCTGTTGGCTCCACGCCTACAGCCCTGGCCGCGCCGGTGGCTGAAGGCAGCGACGAAATTCGTCCTGGAAATTATGCGCTGCTGGATCTTACCGCCTGGCGCCTGGGGCTGTGCACGCCCGATGCACTGGCACTCAGCGTGGTAACGCGTGTAGTGGCGGTGAATCCGCATTTCGCGATTATTGATGCCGGCTCCAAGATGCTCAGCTCTGATAAGGGTCCGCACGGCACTAACGCCAGCGGTTTCGGTATCGCCGTTGATGAGCAGGGCAACCAATACGAAGTTCTGAAACTTTCGGAAGAGCATGGCTTTCTGCAATACGGAGATCATGCTCCGGCGCTTGGGGCTCTGCTACGCATCTTCCCCAATCACAGCTGCGCGGTAGTGGCTCAATCTGACCGCTTCGTTTTACGCCATCAGGACGGTACAGCAGAGATGAAGGATATTCAGGGACGCGGCAAGTTTATCTGATAGCAGGATTTTTACTGGAAACCTCTGTTGCAGCACACTTCCACTATCCTGCCATTTGCAGCGGAATCCCCTTCAGTTAAGGTACTCTTTGCTGTAGGCGGTCTCATCATTCTGTAGGGTACGGCCTTAAGACCGCCATTTTACTGTGGCGGCCATCATTCATCTCCAGAAGCCACCCTTACGGATTCCCTGCCTTTCATTCGCCTAACGGAGGTTCCATGCTGCCATCTCAGACAGTCACGCTGACCATTCCCCGCAACTGGTTAGATTTATATGAAACCATCTGGAAACCTGAATGCTTTGCCAAATGGGCCAGTGGGCTAAGTGCCAGTACGCTCACGCAAGAGGGTAACTACTGGAAAGCCAAAGGACCTGAAGGTTCAGTGAAAATCCGCTTCACGCCACACAACCCCTTTGGCGTCATGGATCATTGGATCGATACCGGCAGCGGTAAGGAGATTTATATGCCGATGCGCGTGATTGCTAACGAAAAGGGAGCCGAAGTGGTGATGGTGGTTTATCGCCAACCCCTTATGTCTGATGAAAAATTTGCTCAGGACGTTGACTGGGTAAAACGCGACCTGGATCAACTTCTCCACCTGTTAACTCATTAGAATCAATGCATTATAAAAATCGTACTGCTTTAACTTTCGCTGGAAGCAATCAATAAAAAAGTCATCTTTTTCTACGCAATAGCGTTTAACTGTTTAACGATAATATCTGTTGCTTTTCGTGCTAATCACCAGTCTGGCTAAAGTCTTCTCACCAGGAAAACTCCTGGTGAGAGCACGCCTCCTAAGTCTTAGCCCCTCTGATTTATCGGTGTTTTTTCTTACTTATTCAAATGGCTTGTTTAATCGCCGATCAAAATGTCTAACAGGACTTATTAATCGCTCATCCGTCCCCTTATCTATTCTGATGCAAAGTCTGAAACCATTGATTTCTGAAGTTCATTTATAGGAGTTTTCTTATGGTGTTAATTTAATTAAAACACGGTATAACTCATTCACACACAGCAATACCCGATAATAACAACAGCAGGGAAATAACATGGATCGCTCAACCTATCCTTTGTTGTCTGAAAAAGAATTTGTTGAGATTGCCAGTAGGATACTGGCCGGGGAATATAATAATTCAAAGGGATTTTATAATGATCTTGCGGATTTCCTCCGAACAGGAGGAGATACCGCTGAGACAATGAAATATTTACGCGCCAGGGGCATCTCTTTAAATTCAGAACATCATTTAATTGAATGCATCTTTACGTGGCAAACTCTGAAAGGCATTTCAGGGCTGCGTCAGGACACGCTGCATTGATGTGATCTGTACTCTGGGCAGGCGCCCGGGTGAACCCTTAATTGCATTGGTACATGTACCATAACGAGCAGAACATGGCGATAAGAGAAAAAAGTTTGGCCAGCGCCAAATGGTCAATTTTGTCATCCATAAAAATCGTCGGCATTGGTGTTTTACAACTTTCACTTC
The DNA here is from genome assembly GCF_009829935.1 of Pantoea sp. Seng. Taxonomy (NCBI): domain Bacteria; kingdom Pseudomonadati; phylum Pseudomonadota; class Gammaproteobacteria; order Enterobacterales; family Erwiniaceae; genus Pantoea; species Pantoea sp. Seng. The sequence goes on from NZ_SZZV01000018.1 coordinate 84,590, forward strand.
TGGCACAAATACTTCAGGCAAACGAGTTAGATTTACTCGCCATTGCCATTGTGATGTTATTGATTATTGATACGCTTGCCGACCGTGGATTTGGCAATTCAGTTATCAGAAATATAAATCTTAATAACAGCGAACTATCCATTCTCTACTGGGGAAATGTATTAAGTGGCATGATGATATTCGCCGTGCTGTTTATTGGTAGTGATTTATATAGCCGAATCATGAACCAACCGGAAATGGCGATTATGCTGGAAATGATTTCGGTGATTTTCATCATTATTCCACAAGGGCAACATTATCGCGCCATATTACAGCGTGAGAAACAATTCTCGCGTATCGCCTTCACAGAAACCTCATCGGTGCTGGTTGGTCTGGGTGTCACACTGTTTACCGTATGGCTGACCCCTTCAGTGTTGTGCGCTATATGGGGCTACCTGGCCATGGTATCCATCAGAATGCTGGTCTACTGCTACTACGGTCGTTCCTGGTTCCAGCCAGAATACCGTTTTAGCCTGAAAAGTTTCGCTAACGTGCGAGCAAGAAACGGATAATAAAAACAAGTCTGTATGGTGGGCTCTGGGCATCTGAGAAGATGCGTTCGCGTGCTGGTCGCCAGCACGCTTTTTTCTTTTTTGATACGGTTAACATCTCTTCTTCCCCCGTCTTCTTACCCCTCAGACCTGCACGATCACACAGATCACATCACATTTTTTAATGCGAAAGCGTAACGCACTCCTGATTTATCAAGCGGGTTAAGCCTGTTAGCATGAGCGGCATCAAAACAGCTAATCCGATGACGTCTGCTTTAGAAATACTCAGTGGTCGATAGCTGAGGAAATCTTTAGGCTGGCCGCCGATCTTATGGAGTGCTCTATGTTATTAACCGTTCTCTACATTATTGGCATCACCGCCGAAGCCATGACCGGTGCGCTGGCCGCTGGTCGCCGCAAAATGGATCTGTTTGGCGTCATCATCATTGCGTCCGTCACTGCAATCGGAGGCGGCTCGGTGCGTGACATCCTGCTCGGGCATTATCCGTTGAGTTGGGTTAAAAACCCGGAGTACATCATGATCGTGGCCGCCGCGGCGGTGGTGACCACTTTTGTTGCCCCTTTAATGAATCATCTGCGTAAAGTGTTTCTGGTACTGGATGCGCTTGGCCTGGTGGTGTTCTCCATTATTGGCGCGCAGGTCGCGCTGGATTCTGGTCATGCCTCGATCATTGCCGCTATTGCCGCCGTGATCACGGGGGTTTTTGGTGGCGTGCTGCGTGATATGTTCTGCAATCGCATCCCGCTGGTGTTCCAAAAAGAGCTCTATGCCGGTATCGCATTTGCCGCAGGTTGGATCTACATTCTGCTGCTCAAAACGCCGCTTCCCCATGAAGCCGTGGTGATCATTACGCTGCTGGCCGGCTTCATTGGCCGTTTATTAGCGCTGCGCTTCCGCCTTGGTCTGCCGATCTTCAACTATCCCCACCCCGAACATTAAAGGTGCAGCAGGAATTTCCTGCTGCTGTAAAAAGCGGATCAGTTGCTGTAATTCCTCATCCTGCAGCATGCTAACAATCCGCTCTGCCAGTGTGCGCCCGATGCCGGGTAGCTGCTGCCACTCATCTGCCGAGCGAGCCAGCAACGCTGTCCAGTCGTTATCCGCTAAGGCCTGCAACGCGGTTCGGGGAAGCGGTAGACCTAGTGCGCTCACCCAGCGCCGAAAGGGTTGCTGACGTGTCTGTTGGAAACGTTGCCAAATCTCTTGTGCCCGCGCAGAGGACATCCCGCTGTCCTGCGCGATCTCTTCTGGCGTTAACGTCAGCCAGGAGAAAAGATGGGTGATGGCGCCACTGTTCAGTAACCGCTGCCAGCTACTACGTTGCACGCCAGGGATGTTCAGCACCGATTTCTGACTGAGCCAGGTGAGGCGTGATAAGAACTGCAGCCGACAATCCTGGTTGAAGTGCAAACAAGACAGCGGATTAAATTCGCCCTGCTGTGGTGTTAAAGGATAATCTCGCCCTCTCACCCGCCAAATGACTCGCTCTAAGCGAGGAATACCCTGACCGGCTAACGTGACTATCACTTGATCACCTGCGATGACATCCAGCTCCCGCCATCGCCGCAGCGATCCAAGATTCACTCTGCGCACGGTTTTATCATCCAGCTGAACGGGAGTGAGGTTCAGCACCACGGCAATTTTCCCCGTGCGCCCAACGTTGAAATCCACGGACAGCACTTCACTGCTGACTTCAACCGGCTGATATTTCCACGCGGCGGACCAATGTCCCTGGCCAGGCTGCCAGTCCCGCCCGGCACCGACGGGTGATTGATGGATCACGACGCCATCGGTGACGAACGGCAAAGATGCACGGAACCAGCGATCGCGCCACACCTCCGCCTCCTCTTCATTCTCGATTGGGTGGCTCCAGTCCTGCGCCAGACCGAATCCCCAGCGTGATAACTGCGCCAGTCGAGCGGGCATCTGGATTGGACCATCGGGCCATGCCCAGATAAAAATGCCGAAATCTGCCAGCAGCGGAGAAGCTTCATGACGCATCATCGCACCCGCCACCTGCGCTCTGGCATTTCGCCCTCCGTCACGTGCTTGCTGATGATCGGTCATAAGCAGAAACAGCTCGCCTTGCAGCACCACCTCTTCACGATCGGTTTCAATGTGAGTAGGAATCGCCGGAATATGGCGGGCTTTGGTTATCCACTCTTCGCCACGCAAGCCATCGCCGCGACTCACCAGAGAAACCAATTGCCCGCGTCGATACACCAGCGTTACCGCCACGCCATCGACTTTCGGCTGTATCCACAGTGGCGATTTATCCTGCATCCAGTAAGCCACCGCCAACTTGTCACGCAGTTTCCGTACCCCTGTGTGTGCCACCGGGTGTCGGGTACTACCGTCCGTTGTGGGCTGCGCTTGATAAGCCCGTTGATCCGGCGCGAAGCAGCGCTGCCAATGCAGTAAGCGTTGCTGCAGGCTGTCATAGTCCCCATCGCTAACCAGACTCGTGCCCTTGCGATAGTAGGCATCATCCCAGTGCCGTAGCTGGCTATGTAATTGAACCATCTCTTGTTCGGCGCGCACCGGTGACCAGTTAGGGCACAGCGCTTCAGCCCCGCAAGCCGCGGTGAAAAACCAGCAACACAACCACCACCATCCTTTCATCGTTGCTCTCCTTTTTGTCTATTGGAGAGTGCGATGAGGGCAATGACCAGTGCTGAAGGTGGTAGAGAGCAAACGTATTCCCAGTTTTTTAAGCCGTTTGCAGCGGCTTACCGCGTTATCTGGCGCGGGTTCACAGAAAAAGAATTACCTTAGCCCAACGGCAAACGCTGCGTGGCACCGTTAAGCCGTGTATACTGTGCAGGAAATCGACTCCGCTCTTTACTCAATTCAAGATAACCATGGCTCAAGGCACGCTTTATATTGTTTCCGCCCCCAGTGGCGCGGGTAAATCCAGTCTGATTCAGGCTTTATTGAAGACACAGCCGCTGTACGATACGCAGGTGTCTGTTTCCCATACCACTCGCGGCGTGCGTCCCGGTGAAGTTCATGGTGAACACTATTTCTTTGTCTCCAAGCCTGAATTTGAGACCATGATTGCCGCTGAAGACTTCCTCGAACATGCGGAAGTGTTTGGCAATTACTACGGTACCTCGCGCGCCGCGATTGAGCGCGTGCTGGCGACCGGTGTCGATGTATTTCTGGATATCGACTGGCAAGGTGCTCAGCAAATTCGCCAGAAAATGCCTGCCGCACGCAGCATTTTTGTGCTGCCGCCGTCGACTGAAGAGTTAGATCGTCGCCTGCGTGGCCGTGGTCAGGATAGCGAAGAGGTTATCGCCCGCCGTATGGCTCAGGCCGTGGCGGAAATGAGTCACTACGCAGAATACGATTATCTGATCGTGAATGATGATTTCGACCTGGCACTGACCGACCTGAAACACATTATTCGCGCAGAACGTCTGCGTATGAGTCGCCAAAAATCGCGACATGATGCTTTAATCAGCAAACTATTGGCAGTCTGAAGTCACTTTCAGTATTATGCCCAGTCATTTCTTCATCATCTGTGGAGTAGCACACCTATGGCACGCGTAACCGTTCAGGACGCAGTAGAGAAAATTGGTAACCGTTTTGACCTGGTGTTGGTCGCTGCACGTCGTGCACGTCAGATGCAGGTAGGCGGTAAAGATCCGCTGGTTCCGGAAGAGAACGATAAAGCCACCGTTATCGCCCTGCGCGAAATCGAAGAAGGCCTGATCACTACCCAGATTCTGGATGTGCGTGATCGTCAGGAGCAGCAAGAGCAGGAAGCCGCTGAGTTACAAGCCGTTACCGCTATCGCTGAAGGTCGTCGTTAACAGCACTTCGCAGGTCAACCTTGTATCTGTTTGAAAGCCTCAATCAACTGATTGAAAAATACTTGCCTGAGGAGCAAATCAAGCGCCTCAAGCAAGCTTATCTCGTCGCGCGTGATGCCCACGAGGGTCAGACACGCTCCAGCGGTGAACCTTACATCACCCATCCTGTTGCCGTTGCCTGCATTCTGGCCGAGATGAAACTCGACCATGAAACGCTGATGGCAGCGCTGCTGCATGACGTGATCGAAGATACACCCGCCACTTACCAGGATATGGAACAGCTGTTTGGCAAAAGCGTGGCCGAACTGGTGGAAGGCGTGTCGAAACTCGACAAGCTGAAGTTCCGCGACAAGAAAGAAGCGCAGGCTGAAAACTTCCGCAAAATGATCATGGCGATGGTGCAGGATATCCGCGTCATTCTGATCAAGCTGGCTGACCGCACGCACAACATGCGCACGCTCGGTGCGTTGCGACCGGATAAGAAACGTCGTATCGCACTCGAAACGCTGGAGATTTACAGTCCTCTGGCGCACCGACTTGGTATTCATCACCTGAAAACAGAGTTGGAAGAACTCGGCTTTGAAGCCCTCTATCCAAATCGTTTCCGCGTGATCAAAGAGGTGGTGAAAGCGGCACGCGGTAATCGTAAAGAGATGATTCAGAAGATCCTTTCTGAAATCGACGGGCGCTTACAGGAAGCAGGCATTCCCTGCCGTGTCAGTGGCCGCGAGAAGCATCTCTATTCGATCTACCGCAAAATGCACCTGAAAGAGCAGCGATTCCACTCGATCATGGATATTTATGCCTTTCGCGTTATCGTGAAAGACCTGGATACCTGTTATCGCGTGCTCGGTCAGATGCACAGCCTGTACAAACCGCGTCCTGGACGCGTCAAAGATTACATCGCTATTCCCAAGGCCAACGGCTATCAATCACTGCATACATCAATGATTGGCCCGCACGGCGTGCCCGTTGAAGTGCAAATCCGTACCGAAGATATGGATCAGATGGCGGAGATGGGGGTAGCGGCACACTGGGCTTATAAAGAGGCCGGTGAAAGCGGCACGACCGCACAGATTCGCGCCCAGCGCTGGCTGCAAAGCCTGCTGGAGCTGCAACAAAGCGCCGGTAGCTCGTTTGAATTTATCGAGAGCGTGAAATCCGATCTCTTCCCGGATGAGATCTACGTCTTCACGCCGGAAGGCCGTATCGTCGAACTGCCTGCTGGCGCCACACCGGTAGACTTCGCTTACGCCGTGCACACCGATATTGGCCATGCCTGTGTGGGCGCCCGCGTCGATCGCCAGCCTTATCCGCTGTCGCAATCGCTAACTAGCGGCCAAACCATCGAAATCATCACTGCGCCAGGTGCCCGTCCTAACGCGGCATGGCTCAACTTTGTGGTGAGCTCGAAAGCACGCGCCAAAATTCGTCAGCTACTAAAAAACCTCAAACGCGAAGACTCCGTCAACCTTGGCCGTCGTCTGTTGAGCCATGCGCTCGGCGGCAGCAAGAAGCTGGCAGAGATCCCGCCGGAAAATATTCAGCACGAGCTGGAGCGCATTAAGCTGACCAGCATTGACGATTTGCTGGCGGAGATCGGCCTCGGCAACGCCATGAGCGTGGTCGTGGCGAAAAACCTGCTGCAGTCGGGTGCTGAGCAGCCGCAAAGCAACAGCAAACGCAAAAAGCTGCCGATCAAAGGTGCTGATGGCGTATTGATTACCTTTGCCAAGTGCTGTCGTCCGATTCCTGGCGATCCGATTGTCGCGCACGTCAGCCCGGGTAAAGGTCTGGTGGTGCATCACGAATCCTGTCGTAACATCCGTGGCTATCAGAAAGAGCCCGAGAAGTTTATGCCGGTTGAGTGGGACAAGGTTATCGACCAGGAGTTTGTCGCGGAAATTAAGGTTGATATGTTCAACCATCAGGGCGCACTGGCGAACCTGACGGCAGCTATCAACACAGCGGGATCCAACATCCAAAGTCTTAACACGGAAGAGCGCGACGGCCGTGTTTACAGCGCCTTTATCCGTCTCACCGCGAACGACCGCGTCCATCTGGCCAATATTATGCGTAAAATCCGCGTAATGCCGGATGTGATTAAAGTTCACCGTAACCGTAATTAGTGCATGAACGCTCAACGTTTTGCTCGTATCCAGGAAATGCTGGCCATGCGCCAGCACGACCTCACCGTATGCATGGAGCAGGTCCATAAGCCGCATAATGTCTCGGCGGTGATTCGTACTGCTGACGCGGTCGGCATCCATGAAGTGCACGCCGTCTGGCCTAGCGTGCGCATGCGCACCATGGTATCTGCTTCAGCGGGCAGCAACAGTTGGGTGAAAGTGCAGACGCATCGTCATATCGCAGAAGCCGTGCGTCACTTGAAAGATCAGGGGATGCAGGTGCTGGCGACCAATCTGTCGGCCAATGCAGTGGATTTTCGCGAGATCGATTACACCAAACCGACCTGCATTCTGATGGGGCAGGAAAAAACAGGCATCACCGCTGAAGCGCTGGCGCTCGCCGATCAAGACATCATTGTGCCGATGGTGGGCATGGTGCAGTCGCTCAACGTGTCCGTCGCCTCCGCGCTGATTCTGTATGAAGCGCAGCGTCAACGGCAGAACGCCGGCATGTACAAACGTCAGCACAGCTTGCTTGATGCCGATGAACAGCAGCGTTTGCTGTTTGAAGGCGGTTATCCGGTGCTTGCACGCGTGGCGAAGCAAAAAGGTCTGCCTTATCCGCATATCAACGCCCAGGGCGAGGTGGAAGCCGATGCCGACTGGTGGGCCACCATGCAATCCACAGGTAAAAAATGAAAGGCCGTCTGCTGGATGCCATACCGCTCAGTACCCTGACCGGCGTCGGCGCCAGTCAGGCGGGAAAACTGGCTAAACTCAGCCTGTTCACTATTCAGGATTTGCTGCTGCATCTGCCGCTGCGCTACGAAGATCGCACCCAACTCTACAAGATTAATGACCTGCTGCCGGGCGTCTGGTCCACGGTGGAAGGTGAAGTGCTACACAGTGAGATCACCTTTGGCCGCCGCCGCATGCTGGTGTGCCAGATCAGTGATGGCAGCGGCGTGCTGACCATGCGCTTCTTCAATTTCAATGCCGGGATGAAAAACAGTCTGGCGCCAGGCCGCCGCGTCACCGCTTATGGCGAAATCAAACGTGGTCAGCGCGGTGCTGAAATTATTCATCCCGAGTATCGCGTGCAGGGCGAACAGGGCGGCGTCGAGCTACAGGAAACCCTGACACCGGTCTATCCCACCACTGAAGGCATTCGTCAGGCCACGCTGCGCAATCTCACCGATCAAGCGCTGACGTTGCTGGAAAGCTGCCCGATTGCCGAGTTGCTTCCGTCAGAACTGAGCGGTGGCTTGATGAGTTTGCCGGATGCCCTGCGCACGCTGCATCGTCCGCCGCCCGATTTACGTCTGAGCGAGCTGGAAACCGGTCGCCATCCCGCACAAAAGCGCTTAATCCTTGAAGAGCTGCTGGCGCACAACCTCAGCATGCTGGCGGTTCGTGCCGGCGCACAACGTCATCATGCGTTGCCGATGCCTGCTAAGCATAATCTGGTGAATCAATTGCTGGCCGCGCTGCCCTTCTCACCCACCGGCGCGCAAAAACGCGTGGTTGAGGAGATCGAGCGCGATTTAGCCAACGACTTCCCAATGATGCGTCTGGTGCAGGGCGATGTGGGATCGGGCAAAACGCTGGTCGCGGCGCTGGCGGCGCTGAATGTCATTGCGCATGGCAAACAGGTGGCGCTGATGGCGCCGACCGAGCTGCTGGCCGAGCAGCATGCCAACAATTTCCGCCAGTGGTTTGCGCCGCTGGGCATTGAAGTGGGTTGGCTGGCTGGCAAGCAAAAAGGCAAAGCACGTGAAGCCCAGCAGGAAGCGATTGCCAGCGGGCAGGTAGCGATGGTGGTCGGCACGCATGCGCTGTTCCAGGAGCAGGTCAAATTCAACGGCATGGCGCTGGTGATCATTGATGAGCAACATCGCTTCGGCGTGCATCAACGTCTTGCGCTATGGGAAAAAGGTGAAGAGCAGGGGTTCCATCCGCATCAGCTGATTATGACCGCCACGCCGATTCCGCGTACCCTGGCGATGACCGCCTATGCCGATCTCGACACCTCCACCATCGACGAATTACCGCCTGGCCGCACACCGGTCACCACAGTGGCCATTCCTGACAGTCGCCGCGGCGATATTATTGAGCGTGTGAAAAACGCCTGCCATGAAGGTCGCCAGGCTTACTGGGTCTGTACGCTGATTGAAGAGTCAGATGTACTGGAAGCACAAGCGGCGGAAGCCACCTGGGAAGAGTTGAAACTCGCGCTGCCTGGCTTGCAGGTTGGGCTGGTGCACGGCCGCATGAAACCGGCAGAAAAACAGGCGGTCATGGCGGCCTTCAAAGCCAACGAGATTCAGTTACTGGTCGCGACGACGGTGATTGAAGTCGGGGTAGACGTGCCCAACGCCAGCCTGATGATCATCGAAAACCCGGAACGTTTGGGCCTGGCTCAGCTGCATCAGCTGCGCGGTCGCGTGGGCCGTGGCGCAGTCGCCTCGCATTGCGTGCTGTTGTATAAAGCGCCGCTCAGCAAAACCGCGCAGAAGCGTTTGCAGGTACTGCGCGACAGCAACGATGGCTTCGTCATCGCTCAGCACGACCTGGAAATTCGCGGTCCTGGTGAATTACTTGGTACGCGCCAGACCGGTAATGCGGAGTTTAAGGTTGCAGACTTACTGCGCGATCAGGGCATGATCCCGGAAGTGCAACGCGTGGCACGCCATATCCACCAGCACTATCCAGAACAGGCGCAGGCGTTGATTGAACGCTGGCTGCCAGAGACCGAGCGCTACAGCAATGCTTAAAAGTGGGCAAAAGACAGCGTGTTAAAGAGCCAACACGACACGATGCCCGCCCTTACTCACTACGATCGATCGCCATAAAATCCCCGACAAATTTCTGCAACAGACGCGCCAGCTCGGTGCGCTCGCTATCCTGCCAGTTCTCAAACAGATGCTGATAAATCTGCGCCCGTGCGGCATCGATTTTATCCGTCATCGCTTTGCCAGTGGCGGTAATGACCGCTTCGTTTACGCGTTTGTCTTTGGCATTTTTCTGTCGTTGCGCTAACCCCAGCTCTTCCAGTTTCGCCACCTGACGGCTCACGGTGGTGTAATCGCGTCCGGCGCGCTCTGCCAGTTCCACCACGCCAATCGGTCCAAAGCGGCCAATCTGAATTAGCAGCGGAAATAGCGCACGATCGAGTTGAATATTGGACTCTTTTATTAGTAATTCATCACGTTGCGGGCGATTAAAAGTACCCACAATCATCAGCAGCGCATTATGCAGATCGTCGAACCCTGCACTATTATGTGTATTTTGCACACTTTTCATTGACGTCATCCCGAGGCAGAACTAATGTGTGCATATTACACATATATTCCGATTATCTGAAGGAGAAAGCATGAAAGCAGCTATCGTTTCTGCAGCGGGCGAACAGCCGGTTTACGCTGATTTCCCTGAACCGCAAGCCGATGAACAACATGTTATTGTCAGCGTTAAAGCAGCTGCCGTCAGTCAACTGGCGAAAGCACGCGCTTCTGGCAAACACTACAGCGCCACCACGCATTACCCTTTTATCACCGGCATTGACGGCACCGGTACACTCAGCAACGGCGATCCGGTCTATTTTCTCGCCTTTGATGCGCCCTGGGGCAGCATGGCGGAAAGAACCCTGGTTCCAGTCACTGCCATTGTGCCTCTGCCCGCCTCACTCGATCCGGTGCTGGCAGCCGCCATCGCCAATCCGGGCATGTCCTCCTGGGCAGCATTGACGCGCCGGGCGCAGTTGCAGCCAGGTGAAACGGTGCTGATCAATGGCGCCACCGGCACCTCAGGTGGACTAGCGGTACGCATTGCCCGCCATCTCGGCGCGGGCAAAATCATCGCCACTGGTCGCAATCGTGAAGTACTGGATCAACTGCGTGCCCAGGGCGCGGACATCACCCTGACGCTGGATGAGTTGCCCGGCGCACTGCCCGCACTGATGAAAGAAGGTATCGATATCGTGCTGGATTACCTGTGGGGCCAGAGTGCACTTGATATCATGCAGGCGGCTGTCGCGGGTGGAGAGAAATCGGTGCGCTTCGTGCAAATCGGCTCGCTGAGTGGCCAGGAGATCACCCTGCACAGCAAGCTGTTGCGCTCATCGGGTCTGACATTAATGGGCAGCGGTCTGGGTAGCGTATCCGATGCGGATCTGATCGCCTGCATCAGCGAAATGTTGAATGCCGCGGCGGAGAGTGATTTTTCGGTCGCTTTCCAGATGCGCCCGTTGCGTGAAGTGACTCAGGCATGGCAGGAAGATGATAGCCGCAGCCGTACCGTGTTTACGCTTTAAATCAATGCAAGTGAAAAGGGGCATTGCAAACGATTGCTTTCACAACGCAACCGTTTAAAATCGCCCCTTTGTTGTCATTGAGAACGCGCACCATGTCCGTCAATACCGCTGAATCTCATCAGTCAGCCCGTCCAAAGAGTGAACTGATTTACCGCCTCGAAGATCGTCCACCGTTGCCACAAACGCTGTTTGCTGCCTGTCAGCATCTGCTGGCGATGTTCGTTGCTGTGATTACCCCTGCACTGTTGATCTGCCAGGCGCTGGGCTTACCGGCTCAGGATACGCAGCACATTATCAGCATGTCGCTATTTGCATCGGGTGTGGCTTCGATCCTGCAAATCAAAACCTGGGGACCGGTGGGTTCGGGTTTGCTCTCCATTCAGGGCACCAGCTTTAACTTTGTGACACCGCTGATTATGGGTGGCATGGCGCTGAAAAATGGCGGTGCCGATGTCCCGACCATGATGGCCGCGCTGTTCGGTACGTTGATGGTGGCGTCCTGTACCGAAATGGTGCTGTCACGCGTTCTGCATCTGGCGCGTCGTATTATTACCCCGCTGGTTTCCGGCATTGTGGTGATGATTATTGGCCTGTCACTGATTCAGGTCGGCCTGACCTCGATTGGCGGTGGCTTCGCGGCGATGAGCGATCACACTTTCGGCGCACCAAAGAACCTGCTGCTGGCTGGCGCGGTATTGGTGGTGATTATCCTGCTCAACCGTCAGCGCAATCCCTACCTGCGTGTGGCTTCACTGGTGATCGCGATGGCGGTCGGTTATGCGTTGGCATGGGCGCTGGATATGCTGCCTGCCACCAGCGCGCCCACCGATCAACCGCTGGTGGCAGTGCCGACACCGCTTTATTACGGTCTCGGTTTTGACTGGAACCTGCTGATCCCGTTGATGCTGGTGTTTATGGTGACCTCGCTGGAAACCATCGGCGATATCACTGCCACCTCGGATGTGTCAGAGCAACCGGTGAGCGGCCCACTGTATATGAAGCGCTTAAAAGGCGGCGTGCTGGCTAATGGCCTCAACTCATTTGTATCCGCATTGTTCAATACGTTTCCGAACTCCTGCTTTGGGCAGAACAATGGCGTGATCCAATTGACCGGCGTTGCCAGCCGTTATGTGGGCTTTGTCGTGGCACTGATGCTGATCGTGCTTGGCCTGTTCCCGGCGGTGAGTGGTTTTGTGCAGCACATTCCTGAGCCAGTGCTGGGTGGTGCCACCATCGTGATGTTTGGTACGATTGCGGCATCGGGTGTACGCATCGTTTCGCGCGAGCCGCTGAACCGTCGCGCCATTATGATCATCGCACTGTCGCTGGCCGTTGGCCTGGGTGTTTCACAGCAACCGCTGATTCTGCAATTCGCCCCGGACTGGCTGAAAACCCTGCTCTCCTCAGGCATTGCTGCCGGTGGTATCACCGCAATCGTGCTTAACCTCGTCTTTCCACAGGAAAAGTAACCCTTAAGGCAGGCTACGGCCTGCCTGTTATTTATCCGCTTTTACATCCAGGCTGTTGAGCTGTAACGGTAATTCAGGCATAACAACCTCTTACCGGATAAATATCGGGATGGATGGATGCGATGAAATTTTTAGGCAAGTTTTTCCTTACCTTACTGCTGCTGATTCTGCTGGGGCTGGTTGTCCTGTATGTCTTGCTACAGACACAGTGGGGCGCAGGTTGGTTTAGCCGTTGGGTAAGTGATAAGACCGCCTGGCATCTTTCCCTCAGCAAGATAGAGCACAACTTCTCTTCTCCCTCGCACATCATGCTGGATGATTTCAGCTTTGGGCACGATGGTCAGCCAGCGGTGTTGGTGGCCAAGCGCGTCGATCTTGGACTGGCGCTGGTGCAATTCAGTGACTGGCTGCATTTTGATAGCATCGACGTGCGTGATGGCGAGATTAACCTCGCGAATCAGACGCCCGATACCACGCTGCCTATCCAGGCCAATCGCCTGCAACTGAACAACGTGCGCATTGATAGCCCGCACAGCATGCTGCCGATGATCGCTGAACGGGTTAATGGAGGAATTATCCCGTGGAAACCGACCCCGACGGATATGCTGGGCAGCGATGCACAGTTCCAGATGAGCGCAGGCAAGCTGACGCTGAATGGTGTTCCGGGCAACAATGTGCTGCTGCAGGGAAGTGTGAAGCAGCACCGCATGATATTCAGCAATATTGGGGCCGATCTCGCGCGTGGTTCGATGACCGGCAACGCCGAGCGCGACGCGCAGGGTAACTGGAAGATTGATCAGCTACGTCTTAACGATATCCGCCTGCAGACCCATCAAAATCTGAGTGATTTCCTCAATCCTCTGCGCGACGTGCCGTCAGTGAGCATCAATCGCCTGGATATGACCGATGCCCGACTGCAAGGGCCCGATTGGGCTGTCACCGACCTCGATTTAACCCTGAAGAACATCACGCTGCGTGGAGATGACTGGCAAAGCGATGATGGCTCACTGTCGATGAATGCCGGTAACTTCATTAATGGTGGCTTTGAGCTTAACGATCCGATTGTGAATGCCAACTTCTCGGCGCAGGGCATTGAATTGGCCCAGTTCAGTTCACGTTGGGCCAATGGCGTGATCCGTGCCAGCGGCAACTGGACGCGCAGCGATAAACGCCTGACGCTGAATGATTTAGCCATTGCCGGGCTGGAATATACCTTACCGCAGAACTGGCGCGACCGCTGGCAGCAAGCGTTGCCATCATGGCTGGATAGCGTGCTGGTGACACACGCTACAGCCAATCGTAATCTGGTGATCGACATCAACCCTGCTTTCCCATTCCAGATGACCGCGCTGGATGGTAACGCCGATAACCTGCTACTGGCACGCCAGCATCAGTGGGGAATCTGGGGCGGTAAAGCGAGCTTTAACGCGGCGGAAGCAACGTTTAATCGCACCGATCTGCGCCATCCCTCCATTGCCTTTAATGCTAACGATCAGCAGATTCAGGTGACGGAAATGAGCGCCTTCAACGGTAACGGTTTGCTGGAAGGGACGGCGAGTGTTGGCCAGGATGCACAGCGTCCATTGACGCTGAATCTCAAAGGTCAGGCGGTGCCCGCCAATGTGTTGCAGAACTGGGGCTGGCCTGCGTTGCCTCTTAGCGGCAACAGTAATCTTTTGTTACAGGTGAAAGGTTCATTGAGTGCTGCCGCGCCATTGCGCCAAAGTGTTGAGGGTAATGTGTCCGTGACCACCGATACACAATCGGTGCAGCAGACGATGCATGCGGGTCAGGTTCAATAGATTGGCAGCAAACGGTAGCGATGCGAGGAATGCCGCGTATCAGTAGCGACACCCTGTCGCTCACCGATGCGCCATTCTTCGCGCTGCTACCGATTAAGGTTGAAGATGGCTAAAACGTAATCTGCACGCATTAATTAATGCGTGCACCCGAGCCACCCTCTTCTAATGCACCCTCTGCATCGGCTGGCAGTACGATATATACCCCTTCAAACACCGCACCCAGCTCATCGTCACCAAACAGTTCCACTTCCATCTGCACGCGTGCTTTACGACCACGCGCCAGACGGTCAAGGTCGCCACTCAGTGATCCCAGGTCGGCAATTGCACCCGGACGCCCACTAATGGGCTTACTGTAACGAATATGAGCATCGGCAAGGATGATAGTGCCGCCGAGATGCCGCTCGCGCAGTAATAGCCAAATCAGCCCCCAGCCTGTGAGCGTAGCCAGTGAGAACAAACTGCCAGCAAATAATGTGTGGTGCGGGTTCTGGTTGCCGGTTTCTGGCATGGTAGTAACGAACTTCTGCCCGGTATATTGCAGAATGCGCACGCCCATTTTCTCACTGAGCGGAATATGCTCGTACCAGGCCTGCTGCAACTGACCACACCAGTCAGCGCGGTGCAGAATGTCATCCAGTGTTACCACCGGTTTGATCATCAGGAAATGGCGCACCGGCGTGGTTTGTGGCGCGGTGATTTCTCCCTGATTGACATAGCCCAGCTTGGCGAAGAACTCCACGGCGTCTTCACGCGCGCTACAGGTCACGCGCTTCGCCCCCTCCTGACGCGCAACGGATTCCAGCGTCATCGCCACCAGCGTCCCTAATCCTTTGCCCTGCACCGAAGGGTGTACGGCCAGGAAGCGGATGGCCGCTTCGTTTTCCGCATTGATATAGAGACGGCCAACCGCAACAGGATCACCCTGCTCATCGACCACCATCTGATGATGCGCCAGCGCATCCCAGGCATCACGTTCAGAGCCCTGCGGCTGACGCAGCGGCTTACGTAACATTTCCCAGCGGAACTGATAATAAGTATCCAGTTCTTCCGCCGTTTGCGGCACACGAAGATGATACATAAAGTGATTCTCTCGTTCGGAGCTTGCGTGGCTGATCCCTGGCCGCTCGGCTGAAAACCTCACACCTGCAACCAGAAGGTCACTGGGCCATCATTCACCAGCGAAACCTGCATGTTGGCAGCAAAACGACCGTTCGCCGTGGTCACACCCTGTGCCCGGCAACAATCGCTGAAATAGTGATAGAGACGCTCGGCTTCCGCCGGTTCGGCACCACCCGAGAATGAGGGACGCATGCCTTTGTTGGTGTCGGCGGCAAGTGTGAATTGCGAAACCACCAGCACGCTGCCACCGGCCTGCTGTACGTTCAGGTTCATTTTGTCGTTCTCATCACCGAAGATGCGATAACCCAGCACGCGTTCAGATAAGCGCTGTGCCTTTTGCTCATCATCGCCCTTCTCCACCCCTAATAACACCAGCAAACCGGCGCCAATCTCGCCCACCGTCGCGTCATCCACCACGACGCTGGCGCGACTGACGCGCTGAATCAAAGCAATCATGTTTCCTCTCGTTCTTTTTCGCGTTCCTGCTGTTTTAGCTGGCGATAGTCATCCAGGGTGACGGTGATTTCCGCGCCTAACAACACAATACACCAGGTCCAGTAAACCCATAAAAACAGAATCGGGATGACTGCCAGTACGCCGTAAATTAATTGATACGAAGGGAACATCGTAACATAGAGCGCAAACCCTTTTTTGCCCAGCTCAAACAACAGCCCGGCGACAATCGCGCCGACCAGTGCATCACGCGTTGGCACACGGCGCGTTGGGACGATGCTATAGAGCAACCAGAACGCGAGGATGGCGAGCACCAGAGGGAAGATGCGTAACACCTGATCGATAAGGCTGGTGACGCCGGTGACGTTGACCCAGCGTAGCGATAACAAGTAAGAGCTGATGGCCAGACTGGCACCCGCCAGTATCGGGCCGAGCGTCAGGATCATCCAGTAGACGGCAAAGGAGTAAACCATTGGCCGTGGTTTAGTACTGCGCCAGATCGCGTTGAGTGCGCTGTCCACCGAGTGCATCAGCAACAGCGCGGTCACGATCAATCCGACAATCCCTACCGCTGTCATTTTATTGACGTTGGCCACAAACTGGTCGAGATAGCGCTGGATAACGTCTCCGGCTGCCGGCATAAAGTTGCTGAAGATGAAATGTTTAAGCTGGACGCTGATCTCCGAAAACATCGGGAAAGCGGCAAAAAGCGCAAACACCACGGCGATCAGCGGCACCAAAGCCAGCAATGAGACGTAGGCCAGATTCCCGGCCTGCGTCGTCATGTTGTCTTCATCAACACGGCGCCAGAGCAGTTTAACCCACAGGAAAAACGCGTGTGCCGAGTGACGCAAATGGTTACGTGTTACCACTCAGCGACGGCTCGCGAACCAGTCCGGCACGGTTTTCGCGTCTTCCACCAGCACGCTCTCTATACCTAGCGCGCGCGCGGCATCAATGTTGGCGCGATTATCATCAAAGAACACCGCTTGATCGGCGGTATAGCCTTCGTGCTCAAGCACATATTGATAGATACGCGCTTCTGGCTTACGCATGCCTATGTCTTGCGACATATAGACGTGATCGGCGGCCTGTTGCACTTCCGGATACTGCGTTGGCCAGAACTCAAAGTGCAACTGATTGGTGTTGGACAGGATTACCACGCGCTCACCGTTGGCGCGCAGTGTGTTCATGATCGCCAGCGTTTCCGGACGCACCCCGACAAACACCGCCTGCCAGCCCGCGGTGAATTGCGGATAGCTTAAGGCGATATCCAGTTGATCACAGATACGCGCCGCAAACTCGGGATCGCTGATCTCACCACGTTCGTGTTTCTCGAACGCCTCATCCATCTGGAAGCGACTTTGTAAGGTCGCCAGCGGCACACGTCCCAGGTCACTCCAGACGCCGAGCACGCGATTAAAATCGATATCAACAATCACATTGCCTAAATCAAAGATGTACAGCATGACGCCTCTCCTTCTATTCCCTGGATCATTCACTTTAGCGGCAAAAAGCATGACTGAACAGGTACGATGAGGGGGAAATAAGCGTTCTGGAATCGGGGACAACTTTCACAAAGCGAGCGTTGCAGCGGGTTGCAGGCACAAAAAAGCCCCGCGATGCGGGGCTTAAATATCAGACTGTTTCGCTTACTCTTTACCGCCGCGAGACGCACGCTTACGGTCGTTCTCGGTCAGGTGACGTTTACGAATACGGACTGACTGCGGAGTCACTTCTACCAGTTCGTCATCATCGATGAACTCGATAGCCTGCTCCAGCGTCATTTTCTGCGGTGGAACCAGAGTGGTCGCTTCATCAGTACCTGATGCACGCATGTTGGTCAGTTTCTTACCGGTCAGGCAGTTAACTGTCAGGTCGTTAGAACGGCTGTGAATACCGATGATCTGGCCTTCATAAACCTCAGCACCGTGACCCAGGAACAGCTTACCGCGATCCTGCAGGCTGAACAGTGCGAATGCGACTGCTTTACCCTGGCCGTTAGAGATCAGTACACCGTTCTGACGCTGGCCCACTTCGCCTGGACGCACATCGTCGTAGTGGCTGAAGGTGGAGTACAGCAGGCCAGTACCTGAAGTCATGGTCATGAATTCGTTACGGAAGCCGATCAGGCCGCGGCTTGGGATCATGTAGTCGAGACGTACACGGCCTTTGCCATCTGGATCCATATTTTTCAGATCGCCTTTACGCTCACCCATCGCCTGCATCACAGAACCCTGGTGGGTTTCTTCGATGTCGAGGGTCACGTTTTCGAATGGCTCTTGTTTACGGCCTTCGAATTCGCGGAAGATAACTTTCGGACGGGATACCGCCAGTTCGAAACCTTCACGACGCATGTTCTCGATCAGAACAGACAAGTGCAGCTCACCACGACCAGACACACGGAATGCGTCTGAATCTTCGGTTTCTTCAACACGCAGTGCCACGTTGTGCACCAGTTCTTTGTTCAGACGCTCCAGGATCTGGCGCGAAGTCACATACTTACCTTCTTTACCGCAGAAAGGTGAAGTGTTGACGTTAAAGAACATGGTTACGGTTGGCTCATCAACGCTCAGGGCTGGCAGCGCTTCAACCTTCTGCGTGTCGCAGATGGTGTCAGAGATGTTCAGCTCGCCCAGACCGGTCACAGCGATGATATCGCCTGCTTCAGCCTCGGCACTCTCGATACGTTCCAGACCCAGGTGGCCCAGTACTTTACCGACTTTACCGTTGCGGGTTTTGCCTTCGCTATCAATGATAGTGACTTGCTGGTTCGGCTTGATTTTACCGCGCTTGATGCGGCCAATGCCGATAACGCCCAGGTAGTTGTTGTAGTCCAGCTGCGAGATCTGCATCTGCAGTGGGGCTTCAACTTCAACCTGTGGTGGAGAAACACGATCCACAATCGCCTGGTACAGCGGGGTCATGTCGTCTGCCATGTCGTTGTGATCCAGACCGGCGATACCATTCAGCGCTGACGCATAAATGATAGGGAAGTCCAGCTGCTCGTCAGTCGCGTCGAGGTTAACGAACAGGTCAAACACCTGATCAACAACCCAATCAGGACGCGCGCCCGGACGGTCAACTTTGTTGATGACTACAATCGGCTTCAAACCATGAGCAAAGGCTTTTTTGGTTACGAAGCGGGTTTGCGGCATAGGGCCATCCATCGCATCTACAACCAGCAGCACCGAATCCACCATGGACATAACACGTTCCACTTCACCACCGAAGTCGGCGTGTCCTGGGGTATCAACGATGTTGATACGGTAGTCGTTCCATTTGATGGCGGTGTTTTTTGCGAGGATGGTAATCCCACGCTCTTTCTCCAAATCGTTGGAGTCCATTACGCGCTCAGTCGCTTCGGTACGAGCATCAAACGTACCAGACTGTTGTAACAGCTTGTCAACCAGGGTGGTCTTACCATGGTCAACGTGCGCGATGATGGCGATGTTACGCAAATTTTCGATCACAGCTTTGCCTCAGGCATTATAGAAATAACGCGGTATTGTACACGGATTAAGCGAAAGACTGAACATGATCACAGTATTCCCTTAAAGTTTATCTTAGTGCTGTTTTTTAGCACCAATAACGGTGCATTAATCTGCACTGCGATGGGGTTTTGCACCTTTTTGGGGCGAAAATTGATCTATGAAGCACCAAATTAGTGCGCATCATCCATACTGGTGCAGTGACCGACTCACGAAAGAGCGCGTCACAGCGCCATTTTTACCATTGTAATAAAGTTGGCACAGAATTCGCTTTATATCTTTCAAGCGAAAACGACAGTTATACAACGGTTGAAAAGAGCTTGCCGAGATCTTGGTTAGGGGTGGTCAGTAAGCGTGACACATTCCAGGCAACGAAGTTCTCTCACCATGACGATTATGACCATTTCCAGGAGAGTTTAAGTATGTCCGCTGAACACGTCCTCTCGATGATGAACGAGCACGAAGTTAAGTTTGTTGACCTGCGTTTTACCGATACCAAAGGTAAAGAACAGCACGTTACTATCCCTGCTCACCAGGTTAACGCTGACTTTTTCGAAGAAGGCAAAATGTTCGATGGCTCATCCATCGGTGGCTGGAAAGGCATTAACGAATCAGACATGGTGTTGATGCCGGATGCGACCACTGCAGTTATGGATCCTTTCTTCGAAGATCCAACGCTGATCATCCGTTGTGACATCCTCGAGCCAGGCACGCTGCAGGGCTACGACCGTGACCCACGCTCCATTGCTAAACGTGCAGAAGAGTTCCTGCGTTCTTCAGGCATCGCGGATACCGTGCTGTTTGGACCAGAGCCAGAGTTCTTCCTGTTCGATGACATTCGTTTCGGTTCTTCTACTTCAGGTTCACACGTGGCTATCGATGATATCGAAGCGGCATGGAACACCGGTAAAGAATACGAAGGCGGTAACAAAGGTCACCGTCCAGGTCTGAAAGGCGGTTACTTCCCGGTTCCACCAGTCGATTCATCTCAGGACATCCGTTCTGCTATGTGTCTGACCATGGAGCAGATGGGCCTGGTGGTTGAAGCTCACCACCACGAAGTTGCTACTGCTGGTCAGAACGAAGTGGCTACCCGCTTCAACACCATGACCAAAAAAGCTGACGAAATTCAGATCTACAAATACGTAGTGCACAACGTTGCTCACGCGTACGGCAAAACTGCAACCTTCATGCCTAAGCCAATGTTCGGCGATAACGGTTCTGGTATGCACTGCCACATGTCCCTGTCAAAAGGCGGCGTGAACCTGTTCTCTGGCGACAAGTACGGCGGCCTGTCTGAAACTGCTCTGTTCTACATCGGCGGTATCATCAAGCACGCTAAAGCGATCAACGCCCTGGCTAACCCAACCACCAACTCTTACAAGCGTCTGGTCCCGGGTTACGAAGCACCTGTTATGCTGGCTTACTCAGCACGTAACCGTTCAGCTTCAATCCGTATCCCAGTGGTTGCGAGCCCGAAAGCGCGTCGTATCGAAGCACGCTTCCCGGATCCAGCGGCTAACCCGTACCTGGCCTTCACCGCGCTGCTGATGGCGGGTCTTGATGGTGTTATCAACAAGATCCACCCTGGCGATGCGATGGACAAAAACCTGTATGACCTGCCACCGGAAGAAGAAGCTGAGATTCCAAAAGTTGCAGGTTCTCTGGAAGAAGCATTGAACGCACTGAACGAAGACCGCGAGTTCCTGACCCGTGGCGGCGTGTTCACTGATGACGCTATCGACGCGTATATCGAACTGCGTAAGCCAGAAGTTGACCGCGTGCGCATGACTCCGCACCCAGTTGAGTTCGAACTGTACTACAGCGTTTAATTTAAAAAATTTCAGCGCATTTCACGCCGCTGATTGGCGGCGTAAATAACCTGAACGTTTTTTTGTTGCCGTGGAAACTTTAGCCCATCTCCGGATGGGCTTTTTTCACCGCGAATTCATCGTTCGAATGATAGTTTTCAGTCCCAAAAGGCTATAATGCACTAAATTAGTGCAGAGGAACGCTGTATGGCAACTGGCACATTGCCCGACGCGGGGCAGATTCTTAACTCTCTAATCAACAGTATTTTGCTGGTCGATAACGATCTGGTTATCCATTATGCCAACCCGGCAGCGCAGCAATTACTGGCACAAAGCTCACGCAAATTGTTCGGCACGCCATTACCGGAATTAACCGGCTATTTTTCGCTGAATATTGAGGTGATGAGCGAGAGTCTTGGAGCAGGCCAGGGCTTTACCGACAGCGAAGTGACGTTAGTGGTCGATGGCCGCGCGCACATTATGTCGCTGACCGCACAGCGTCTACCCGATGGTCTTATCTTGCTGGAAATGGCGCCGATGGATAATCAACGCCGTCTCAGCCAGGAACAGCTGCAACATGCTCAGCAGGTCGCTGCACGTGATTTAGTGCGCGGACTGGCGCATGAAATTAAAAACCCGCTCGGAGGTTTACGCGGCGCCGCGCAGTTATTAACGCGTGCTCTGCCCGATCCTTCGCTGCATGAATATACCCGGATTATTATCGAACAGGCGGACCGCCTGCGTAATCTGGTTGATCGTTTACTGGGGCCCCAACAGCCCGGTATGCACGTCACACAAAGCATTCATCAGGTGGCGGAGCGCGTGGTGAATCTGGTCTCGATGGAGCTGCCGGACAATGTCTCGCTGGTGCGTGATTACGACCCGAGCCTGCCCGAGCTGCCACACGATCCCGATCAGATTGAGCAGGTGCTACTCAACGTAGTGCGTAATGCGTTGCAGGCGCTGGGTGACGAAGGTGGCACTATCGTGATCCGCACCCGTACCGCGTTCCAGCTGACGCTGCACGGCACCCGTTATCGCCTGGTGGCACGTATTGATATCGAAGATGATGGCCCTGGGATTCCTGCTCAGCTACAGGACACGCTGTTCTATCCGATGGTGAGTGGTCGAGAAGGAGGCACCGGTTTAGGTCTCTCCATCGCCCGCAGCCTGATCGATCAGCATTCAGGAAAAATAGAATTTAACAGTTGGCCAGGACATACCGAATTCTCGGTTTACCTGCCTATTCGCCAGTGAGGTTTCTATGCAACGAGGGATAGTCTGGATCGTCGATGACGATAGCTCCATCCGCTGGGTGCTTGAACGTGCGCTCACTGGAGCCGGTTTGAGCTGCGCGACATTTGACAGCGGCAATGAGGTGCTGGATGCACTCTCAAGTAAAACCCCAGATGTATTGTTATCGGATATTCGCATGCCGGGCATGGATGGACTGGCGCTGCTGAAACAAATTAAACAGCGTCACCCAATGCTACCGGTCATCATAATGACCGCGCATTCGGATCTTGATGCCGCCGTCAGCGCATATCAACAAGGCGCGTTCGATTATCTGCCCAAGCCGTTTGATATTGATGAAGCGGTCGCGCTGGTTGAACGTGCGATCAGTCACTATCAGGAACAGCAGCAGCCGCGTAATCAGCCGGTAAGCGGCCCGACAACCGACATCATTGGCGAAGCGCCGGCGATGCAGGATGTGTTTCGCATCATCGGCCGTTTGTCGCGATCTTCCATCAGCGTGCTGATTAATGGTGAATCGGGTACCGGTAAAGAGTTAGTGGCGCATGCTCTGCATCGTCACAGCCCGCGTGCCAAATCACCGTTTATCGCGCTGAATATGGCGGCAATCCCGAAAGACCTGATCGAATCCGAATTGTTCGGGCATGAGAAAGGGGCCTTTACCGGGGCGAATCAGATCCGTCAGGGCCGTTTTGAACAGGCCGATGGGGGCACGCTGTTTCTTGATGAAATAGGTGATATGCCGCTCGACGTGCAAACCCGCTTGCTGCGCGTGTTGGCCGATGGCCAGTTCTATCGCGTGGGCGGCTACGCACCGGTGAAAGTGGATGTGCGTATTATCGCGGCAACCCACCAAAACCTTGAGTTGCGCGTGCAGGAAGGCAAGTTCCGTGAGGATCTGTTCCATCGCCTGAACGTGATTCGCGTGCACTTACCGCCGCTGCGTGAGCGTCGCGAAGATATCCCACGTCTGGCGCGCTACTTCCTGCAAGTCGCCGCGCGTGAGTTGGGCGTCGAAGCGAAGATTCTGCATCCGGAAACCGAAACCGCGCTGACGCGCCTGCATTGGTCCGGTAACGTACGCCAGCTGGAAAATACCTGCCGCTGGTTAACCGTGATGGCTGCAGGCCAGGAAGTACTGATTCAGGATCTGCCGCCGGAGCTGTTTGAGTCGAGCACGCCGGACAATCCAGTGCAGTCTCTGCCGGATAGCTGGGCCACCTTGCTGGCACAATGGGCGGACCGCGCGCTGCGTTCCGGTCATCAAAACCTGCTCTCTGAAGCGCAGCCGGAGATGGAGCGCACGCTGCTCACCACCGCCCTGCGTCACACTCAGGGACACAAGCAGGAAGCCGCACGTTTGTTGGGTTGGGGTCGTAATACCCTGACGCGTAAACTGAAAGAGCTCGGAATGGAATAAGTGAGAATCAGGGGAGCGCGATGCTCCCCTGAATTTTTATATCACCCGCGAGAATTGCTGCATGCGAGCCTTTTGGCGCAAATAACGATCGAAGCACATGCAGATGTTACGAATCAGTAAACGCCCAATTCCTGTGACATGCAGACTACGCCCACGCCGTTCCAGCAAACCATCCGCCATCAAAGGTGCCAGTAACGCTAAATCTTCCGCAAAATAGGTTTCGAAGGTGATCGGCCACTGCGCTTCAATCGCCGCGAAATCTAATGAGAAATGACAAATCAGCGTTTTGATGACATCACGGCGCAGACAGTCATCGTCGCTTAGTGTCAAACCACGCCATAGCGCGTTCCCGCTCTGCTCCACGCTGGCATAGTATTCTTTCAATTCTTTTTGGTTCTGAGCATAACTGTCTCCCAGCATACTGATCGCTGAGACGCCGAATCCCACCAGCTCAGTCTCGCCTTGCGTGGTGTACCCCTGAAAATTGCGGTGCAGTTCACCCGCACGTTGCGCAATGGCCAGCTCATCATCCGGTTTGGCAAAGTGATCCATCCCGATGAACTGATAGCCTGCATCCGTTAGGGTGCCAATGGTTTGCTGCAGGATTTGCAGCTTCTGTTCCGCACCAGGTAGCTCTTCATCTTTGATTTTGCGTTGTGCAGCAAACAGCGTCGGCATGTGCGCGTAATTGAATACGCTGAGACGATCGGGATTAAGCGCGATGACTCGCTGTAAGGTGAAGGCAAAGCTTTCGGGCGTCTGGAGCGGCAGGCCGTAAATCAGATCCAGGCTGACTGAGCGGAATCCTCGCGCACGCGCGCGCTCGACCAGCCCGAAGATAGTCTCTTCATCCTGCACGCGATTGACACGCTCCTGCACCGCCTTATTGAAGTCCTGCACACCCATACTCAGGCGATTAAAACCTTCAGCACGCAGATGATCGATCATCGCCAGCTCAATTTCGCGTGGATCGACTTCGATCGACATCTCAACGTCATCAGCAATCTCAAAATGGCCACGCAGCAGCGCCACCAGACGGCTGACCTGAGCTTGATTGAGAAAGGTTGGCGTACCACCGCCCCAGTGCAATTGCGTGACGCGGCGTCCGGCAAACAGCGGCGCACGCTGGCGGATTTCCTGCTCCAGCACATCCAGATAGCGATCGGCCTTGTGCAGCTGGCGCGTCACAATCTTATTACAGCCGCAGAAGTAGCAAAGGCGATGGCAGAACGGAATATGGACATACAGCGACAGGGAACGTTGAGGATAGCGTTCAACCGCAAACTGGAAGCTTGCCTCGCCAAAGTTCTCATTGAACTCCAGCGCAGTGGGATATGAGGTGTAGCGCGGACCCGCGTAATTGTATTTTTCAATCAGCCGCTGGTCCCATTCAATCTGCTGCGATGACATGCTCACTCCTTACGGTGCCGTCGTTTGAGGGAGGGTCGCGTTGCAGAAGAGGAGAGATAGCGGTGAGCCGTACGCCGGCGTAAACGCGACTTCAGACGCGACAGGCGACGAAGTTTAAACAATAACCACAGGAGATAACATGTCAGCAGCAGCGCTAAAATTGATCCAGGCCAAAGCATCAGCGAATACCTGTTTAGCGCGGCATGCGCAAATGCGCATGCCGATCAAAAATGACTTAGTTGCCTTTTAACAAGCGCATCATATCGACTTCGGCTTGTTCATCTTCAGCACCGTCATCATCCAACGCGATACCGAGGGTTTCCATCAGTTCGTCAATGCGATCCAGCGTCTGATCGAGCCATGCCTGATCTTCAGCGCTGAGTGTCTCACCACTTTCCAGACGGTCCAGTAAGGTGTCGAGGCGTTCATCATTTTCCAGCTTCGCCAGCTCTTCTTCCGGTGTCAGACGAACCTTCTCCGCTTTCGGCCTGGCTTTCGCTACCGGCTTTTTCTCCGGTACGGTTTTACCATCGGCCACCAGCGCAACCGGTTTTTTACTGCCAGTACGTGGATCGGCATTTTTCTGACCCTGGCCTTTGCCAGCGCCTTTGGTTTCCGGGTTAGCACGGCTGCCCGCTTTATGGCCGCTGTGCTTTTTATCGCGTTTACGATCGCGTGCTTCCTGGTTCAGTTCTTCACGCGATTTGCGTTTGGCTTTAGCAGCAGGTTTGCCACGCTGGGCTGGTGCAGGTTGCTTCATGGTGTCCGGTCTCGGCGATTTTTCTTCAGTATAGAATTGCGGCGAAATCTAGCAGAAAGATGACAAAGAAAAAAGGCGATAGCCTATGCTATCGCCTTATTTCGCACCTTCTACTGAAGGAATAACGGTATAAATCCTTTACAGCTCTCAACGTCCCGGTTGCTCCTTCGCCTCATCGCTCCTGCGAGTAATCCTTTTCCTTGTCCGACTCATACCTGAATCACATCCTGCCATGCTCCTGGTCATCCCCGACACTCCTGAGCGCATCATCCTGATGGGTGCTGCCGTGCACTGACACCAAATGTAGACCAATCAGTAAAATGAACAAGTGAGACATGTCTTTAATTTAGAGCGGTAATTTTCAATATCTATTTATCTTATTGAAAATATTACGCTATCCAACATATGAACATTCTATTAATCGGTAATGACTGGCAGTAATTATCGTCGATCTCTTACAAAGTGGCGCGTTAAGACGCTATCGGGCACTTTTGCGCCATAACAGGTATAATCAGCCCAATTGAACGAATCACTTTGCTGGAGCTTTACTTTGTCTGCTTTGAATTATCACATGACCCACTTCGTGCTCAGCGCCCCGGATATTCGCCATTTACCGGCAGATGTGGGCATTGAGGTCGCGTTTGCCGGACGCTCTAACGCAGGCAAATCCAGCGCGCTGAATACCATCACTAACCAGAAAAGCCTGGCGCGTACCAGTAAAACGCCAGGTCGTACTCAGCTCATCAACCTGTTCCAGGTCGTCGAGGGGAAAACCCTGGTCGACTTACCGGGTTATGGCTACGCCGAAGTCCCGGAAGAGATGAAACGTAAATGGCAGCGTGCGCTGTCTGAATATTTGCAGAAGCGCCAGGCACTGAAAGGCCTGGTGGTGCTGATGGATATTCGCCATCCACTGAAAGACCTCGATCAGAATATGATTGAATGGGCAGTCCAGAGCGGCATCCCTGTACTGGTGCTGTTAACCAAAGCAGATAAGCTGGCATCTGGTGCACGTAAAGCGCAGCTCAAACTGGTGCGTGAGGCAGCATTAAGTTTTATGGGTGATGTGCAGGTAGAGATGTTCTCGTCACTCAAGAAGATCGGCGTTGATATCGTTCGTCAGAAACTGGATAGCTGGTTCAGTGAACTGGAACCGGCGCAGGAAGATGAAGAAGCCCCTTCTGAGTAATGTGAAGCGCGGGTTTACGACCCGCTTTTCAGAAAAAGCCCAATAAAAAACGCCCCAGTCATAAATGACTGGGGCGGCTAAATATTCAGCCAAATCCGATTACGTGAAGTAAAAGGTCTGAAAGATAGAACATCTTACCTCTGTACCCTACGCGATGAACTTTACCTGATTTTTCCTGACCAACAAAGGGTTTTTTGTTGTTAAGTTTCAGGATTCCACATCTTTTTTTCCGGGTCCGTCACACTTTGGCTTAAGGCGTGTAGTTTAATTACTAAAAAAATGCTTAGCCGATAGGCAGTTACAAAATGCGCATTTAACAAGCGGCTTTACATCGTTGCTGAACCGATTAAGTAAACTTTTTTCTTATGACGATGTCAGCGGCATAGATATACCGCCGACAACGTTCCTTAGTGCGCCTGGTCCCAGTTATCGCCCGTTCCCACTTCAACCTGCAGCGGTACATCAAGTTTCATGCTGCTCTCCATCAGTTGGCGGATCGTCGCACTCGCACTCTCTACCGCATCTTTGTGGATTTCAAACACCAGTTCATCGTGTACCTGCATGATCATCTTCACAGCGTCATCCTGCTGTTGCAGTAACCAGCCATCTACAGCGATCATCGCGCGTTTGATAATGTCCGCTGCGGTGCCCTGCATCGGGGCGTTAATCGCCGCGCGCTCTGCCGCCTTACGACGAATGGCGTTGCTGGAGCTGATGTCCGGAAGCCACAGGCGGCGACCATCCAGTGTCTCCACGTAGCCCTTATCGGCCGCCTGGGTGCGAGTCTCTTCCATGTAACGCAGTACGCCCGGATAACGCTCAAAGTAGAGATCCATATACTTTTTCGCTTCGCCAGCACCGATATTCAACTGGCGCGACAGACCGAAGGCACTCATGCCATAAATCAGACCAAAGTTAATTGCCTTGGCACTGCGGCGTTGCTCACCTGAAACCTTGCTCAGCGCAACACCAAAGACTTCTGACGCTGTCGCGCGGTGAATGTCTTCACCCTGCGCAAACGCATCCAGCAGGCCTTTATCCTGCGACAGATGCGCCATGATGCGCAGTTCAATTTGCGAGTAGTCAGCCGCAACGATGCGATTATCTTTACCTGCGATAAAAGCCTGGCGAATACGACGGCCTTCATCGTTGCGCACTGGGATATTTTGCAGGTTGGGATCGGTAGATGAGAGACGTCCGGTGGCCGTGACCGCCTGATGATAAGAAGTATGCACGCGGCCGGTAACCGGATTGATCATCAAAGGCAATTTGTCGGTATAAGTCGACTTCAGCTTAGACAGGCCACGATGCTCCAGAATCACTTTGGGCAGCGGATAGTCCAGCGCCAGTTCAGCCAGCACTTCTTCGCTGGTTGACGGTGCGCCACCCGGCGTTTTTTTAGTGGGCTTGATACCCTGCTTTTCAAACAGAATGGTTTGCAGCTGTTTGGTGGAGGAGAGATTAAACGGCTCGCCTGCCAGTTCGTGCGCTTTCAACTCCAGTTCCGCCAGACGTGCGGTCAGCTCCTGCGAATGTTTGGCCAGGATGTTTTGATCGATCAATACGCCGTTGCGTTCAATGCGTGAAATCACGGTCACCAGCGGCATCTCGATATCGGTGAAGACCTGCTTCGGACCCGCTTCCTGCTCCAGCTTCGGCCACATCTGCAGATGCAACTGCAGCGTGACATCTGCGTCTTCTGCAGCGTAATGAGCGGCCTGCTCGATAGCAATCTGGTTGAAGGTCAGCTGATTTTTTCCTTTACCGGCAATCTCTTCGAAGGTGACGGTTTTATGGTTCAGCCAGCGCGAAGCCAGGCTATCCATATCATGTTTGCCGCCGACGCTGCTCAGGCAATAAGATTCCAGCATGGTGTCGAATTTAATGCCGTTCAGCTCAATATCGTAGTTCTTCAGCACGCCACGATCGTATTTGAGGTTCTGGCCGACTTTTGCAGATTTAGCGTCTTCCAGTAGCGGTTTTAGCTTTTTCAACACGTCGCTGCGGTCGAGTTGTTCTGGCGCATCAAGATAGTCATGGGCCACCGGAAGATAAGCGGCTTCACCGGGCGCAACCGCAAAGGAGAGGCCGACAATGTTGGCACTCCAGCTATCCAGAGAATCGGTTTCCAGATCGAAGGCAAAGAGTTCTGCTTTATTCAGTTTTTGCAGCCATTCGTCGAAGGTTGCCTCATCCAAAATGGTGACGTAGCCGTCAGATGACAGCACGCTAGCGGTTTCCGCCACCGCAGCCACAGGTTCAGTCGCCAGCGATTTCTGCGCCTGCACATTGCTCTTTTTGCCCTGCAACCAGGTGCCGTCCTGTAAATCTGTGATCCAGCGTTTGAATTCATAACGGCCGAAAAGATTTTGCAGCTTTTCAACGTCCGGTTCGTTAACGGTGAGTTGCTCACAACCCAGTTCCAGTTCTACATCCGTTTTGATGGTCGCCAGCTGATAGGACAGGAATGCGACTTCGCGATTCTGCTCTAGCTTCGCTGCCATGGTCTTCGCGCCACGGAACGAAAGATCCGCCACTTTATCCAGGTTGTCGTAAATCGACTGCATACCGCCCAGGCCCTGCAGCAGCGCCTGTGCCGTTTTCTCACCCACGCCAGGCACACCCGGAATGTTATCCGAGCTGTCACCCATCATGGCAAGGAAATCGATAATCAATGAAGGCGGCACACCGTATTTTTGCTCAACCTCTTCCGGGCCCAACACGGTGTTGGTCATGGTATTAATCAACGTAATGCCCGGCGTGACCAGCTGCGCCATATCCTTATCACCGGTACTGATCAGCACTGCACGGCCCTGCTTTTCTGCTTCCAGTGCCAGAGTACCAATCACATCATCAGCCTCAACGCCGGTCACCGCCAGCAGCGGTAATCCCATCGCTTTGACCATCTCGTGCAGCGGCTCGATCTGTGCACGCAGATCGTCGGGCATTGGCGGACGATGCGATTTGTAGTGCTCGAATAATTCATCGCGGAAAGTTTTGCCTTTCGCATCGAAGACCACGGCCACATGGCTCGGCTGATACTGCATCAGCAAACTTTTCAGCATGTTGAGCACACCGTACATCGCGCCCGTGGGCTCGCCTGCACTGTTGGTCAGCGGCGGAAAGGCATGATACGCCCGGTAGAGATAAGAGGATCCGTCTACCAGAATCAGGGGATTTTCTGCAATTTGCGCCATAGGTTCGTATTTTCTTCGTTGCGATAATGAGGGCTATAAGGATGCCACAACCAGAGAGGAATGTTGAATCAGAGCAGAGATGTCAGGATCTTTTTCGTTGTTACGCGGAGTGGATCGCAAGGATCGGTCTGTGGATAACTTTGTGCGTAAAATTCATAACGTATTGTTATTTACGCTTATTGCAATCATTTTACAGATAAAAGTTATGGTTTTTCAATTTGTTATTAACTTACCGTGATGAAGCGCGCCTTTTTGAAAAGGTGATCGTCCATGTGGATATTAAGCGGAGGGTTAACGGGGATATCATTATTACGTCATGGGAAAGGGAGTAAAAACGCCGACATCGCCGGCGTTTATTCGAGCTTAATTACTTCTTCTCAACCAGGAATTTCACTACGTTGGCATAATCGGCAACGAAATTGTCCATAGAGCTGGTGTCCAGGCCGCCGTTGTTCACCATGTATTTGCCGTTAACGAAGATAGCTGGCACGCCCTGCAGATTAAGATCGGCTGCCGCTTTCTGCTGCTGGGCGACCAACGCTTTTACCGCAAAGCTATTCCAGGCTGCATCATAATCTTCTGATGAGATGCCAGCAGCCTGGATGAAGGTGGCTTTCAGGCTCGCCGCATCGGTAATGGTTTGGGTTTTCTGAATACCGTCAAAGATCGGTGCAGTGACTTTGCTTTCCACGCCCAGCGCCATCGCGACCGCCCAGGCTTGAGTCACAACAGGACCGAAGTCTCCGCCGAGGAAATCAACGTGATATTTCGTCACTTTAGTGTCTGCTGGCAGGTTCTTTTTCACGGCATCACTCACGTGATAGACGCGTTCGAACTGGTAGCAGTGCGGGCAGAAGAAGGAGAAGAACTCCAATACCTGTGGCTCACCAGCAACCGGCTTTGGCAGCGTGACGAATTGTTTGCCGTCATTGAACTGTGCCGCTGAGGCGCCAAATGCCAGCATTAAACCTACCAGCGCAAACATAATCTTTTTCATCGTGAAAAAATCTCCTGAGTACTTCATTAAAATTGCGGGCTAAGCTGCAACGGGGGTTGATGTAACAGCCTCTCCTGCTCGATAAATAGTGCAATCTGTCGGCGCCAGAAATCCTCATCGGTCATCCAGGGAAAGGCGCGCGGAAAAGCCGGGTCCTGCCAGCGGCGTACCACCCAGGCCAAATAATAAACCATGCGCATAGCGCGTAAAGGCTCAATCAGTGACAATTCATGTAAATCAAAGTCACTGAATTCATTATAAGCTTCCAGCAGAATATCCCACTGAATCAGCTGTTCCTGACGATCGCCGTTTACCAGCATCCACAGATCCTGCACTGCAGGCCCGTTGCGTGCATCGTCAAGATCGACAAACATCGGGCCATCGCGCCACAGGATATTACCTGGATGGCAGTCGCCATGCAGCCTGAGCGGCTGCCATTTATCATGCCAGCGCTGCTGTAGGGTGCCGATAAGTTTATCAACGGCGTTCAGCAGCGCATCCTTCAGGGCAGCCGGTACCAGCGTACTTTGCTCCAGCTTCTGGCGAGGTTGTAAGACATACTCTTCCAGGCCGAAGGTTGGACGCTGTTGAAACAAGCTCTGGCGGCCTGTTTGATGGATGCGACCAAGAAAGCGGCCCACCCACTCCATCTGTTCTTCATTATCGGTTTCATACTGTCGCCCACCCAGGCTTGGGAAAACGGCAAACATAAAACCAGCATGGTGATTCAGCGTACTGCCCTGCAGTGCCAGTGGTGCTGCAACAGGCACTTCATCGGCCAGCAGATCATGCGTGAACTGGTGCTCTTCCAGAATTTGTTGCGCACTCCAGCGTTGTGGCCGATAGAACTTAGCCACAAAGCGACGTTTGTCGTCATCACTAAACTGATAGACACGGTTTTCGTAGCTATTGAGGGCGGTTAAGCCGGATTCGACACGCAGACCCGCATCCCAAAGTGCATCCAGGATGACATCGGGGTCCAGCGTCTGGAAATTAAAGGCGGCTTCGCTCATCATTTTGCCTGTGTGTTACCGTTGCAAGGAATGCGCAAGGATAACACTACTCATCATCCTTAATCACACCGCGTGCACGTAATAGCGCGGTTTTGAAGTCCACTTCATAATCCTTTTTCAGTCCGGGAATTTCCGCATCGCAGCCAGCGTCACGCATTTTGAGATGGTAAATCAATATGTCATCGGTTAATTCACTTAATGGGCCACTGAAGCCTGATTCCTGCGCCAGTTTCTGTAAAAATGCCAGCAGGTTAAGGTCAGACTCCTTTTGCCAGGCCGGTTGCAGGAGTTCGAACAATTCATTAAGTCGGTGATATTTCATCATTGATTCCTCTATGCAGTGATAGGCTGCCGTTATGCAAGTATCGTCCAGTATGATCAAGGAGACGAAAATGACCGCATTTACCGGCGTGATCCTCGCAGGTGGGCAAGGCAGTCGTATGGGCGGCCTGGATAAAGGGCTGCTGGAATTGCAGGGCAAACCGCTTTATCAGCACGTTTTGCAGCGTTTGATGCCACAGGTCAATATTGTGTTGATAAGCGCCAACCGTAACATTGATCGTTATCAGGCTAGCGGTTGTCAGGTCGTTACTGATTCGATGCCAGATTACCCCGGTCCGTTGGCAGGCATGTTAAGTGGCTTGCAGCACAGTAAGACCGAGTGGGTCGCCTTTTGTGCCTGTGATACGCCCTGGTTACCGGAGGACTTCGTTGCACGATTATGGCAGCAGCGCGGTGCGGCACCTGCGGTGTGGGTACGATCAACGCAGCGTGATCATCCTGCATTGGCACTGGTCAATCGATCACTGGCCGACGATCTGGAAGCCTGGCTGCTTCGTGGTGAGCGGCGTTTAATGCAGTTTCTGCGTGAACATGGTGGGCATGCCGTGACGTTCACAGATTCTGAGGCAGCTTTCCGCAACATTAATACGCCCGACGATTTAGTTGATGGGGAAAAGCAGTGATGAGCGTGCCTTTACTGGCGATCGTTGCGTGGAGTGGCACCGGAAAAACCACTTTGCTGCAACAGGTGATACCGCTGCTTAAGGCTCGCGGTATTCGTTCTGGGTTAATCAAACATACCCATCATCAAATGGACATTGATACGCCGGGAAAAGATAGCTATCTGCTGCGAAAAGCAGGTGCCGATCAGGTGATTGTTGCCAGTACTCAGCGCTGGGCATTGATGTGTGAAACCCCTGATCAGACGTTAAATCTGGCGGAACTGGTCGCGCGGATGGACAGTTCCGCGCTGGATCTGGTGCTGGTTGAGGGCTTTAAAGATGAGCCAGTACCCAAAATCGCGCTGTGGCGGCGTGGTGTCAAAGGGGAATTTGCTGATTTACTGGATGAATACGTGGTTGCACTGGCCAGCGATGAGAATTTAATGATCGACCGCCCACTTCTCGATATTAATCAGCCGGTTAAGGTTGCTGATTTTATTGAAAAATGGCTGAGAAAAGGTCAGTAACCAGGGGGTTTTATGATCGTCTGGCTAAACTTCAGACGTCAGTTTCAGACGTAAAACAACCCTGATTTCGCCGATCTGCAGACGTAAAAAAACCCTGAACTTTCGTTCAGGGTTTCTTCACTTGTTTGATGCCTGGCAGTTCCCTACTCTCGCATGGGGAGACCCCACACTACCATCGG